>JAITWD010000272.1 GCA_031285465.1 Lachnospiraceae bacterium | reverse complement strand
ACCAATCTTTTGCTATTTAGTCCCTACAGTGGCGTATGGGTATATGATAATGAGCAGGAATTCTTGGAAAACCGTGTACCGTTATCCGATATCGGCTTTGGTTTAGATACAGAATTTTGGCCCCTCTCATTTTTGCCCGATGGACGGCTACTTTTGCTGGGTCAAACCGTTGATACCGACCATGCCGATAATGTTGAGGCCGATAGCACTAAACCGATGATCCTTAAATATATACCCGTAAGTAAATAAGAATATTTTTCAGCACTATCCGCTTCTCTTACAAAAATGTCTTTATAAAAACGAGGGCTATTATGGTTCAAAAAAAATTTATATTTATTTCTTTACTTATTTTACTATTATTGGGTTGTTCTTTTGCCGGATGCAATCCGAAACCAGATCAGGATCCCGAAGTAAAAACCTTGACCCTTGCCGTCTTTGAAAACAATCCGCGCCTATCCGAATGGGTCAGTATCTATAATAAAAATCATCCCGAAGTAAGCATTACGCTTGTAAATTATTTTGATAAATACTCCGACTCGTTTGAGGCTCTAAAGCAATTGAAGATTGAGATTGTTGCCGGAAAGGGGCCGGACCTGATTGATTTTAGTCTACTATATTCACCGATTGATGCTTCCTCCGGGATGCTGGTTGATCTATATCCCCTGATGCAAAATGATGCTCGATTTAATAAGCAGGATTTTTACTATAATATCCTTGAATCGCTTGAGGTAGGCGATAGTCTCTATGTGCTTGCACCCACCTTCGGGATAACCTCATACGCGACCACCAATCATGAACTTTCCGGTTTAGAGAGAATGGATATTGAGCAGTTAATTGAGGTTTACAATCAGCGGGAGGATGGAACTATTCTTTTTCCGGGCGAAACCAAAAGCGATGTTCTCGCCAAAATTTGTTATTGGGGTTTAGGTAATTACATCGACTGGGGTAACGGTTCCTGCCGTTTTAACAGCGACAGCTTTAAAGCGCTCTTAAATTTTGCCGATCAATTCCCCTCAACGTTAAATATCACCGCTGATTATTCAGCAATGAATTTTTTCACCGAAGGACGCGCTATTTTATATCCGGTTTCCTTTGATAATGTTTATGGAACCACCCTGGTAAGAATGCTGTACGGGAAAACACCGACCTATATTGGTTATCCACTTGATTCCGGCAACGGTAACATGGCGGCCATTGCTGATATCGCGATCGGGATCAGTGCGACCAGTAATAACAAAGATGAAGCATGGGATTTTTTAGTAAGTCTGCTTGACCGTGATTTCCAAGATAACACCGAAAGCGGATTGCCACTTCGCATCAATTCACTTAAGCAGCAATTGGCGGATGCAATGGAGACTGCATATGATGCAAATGGAAATATGGTGGTGCAGGAGCAGCTCATTTTCGATGGCGAAGATCCGGTCAACATCTTTGAAATATCAGAAGAAGATGCCGAAACCCTTGAATTGATCATTAGTAAAGTCGAATTTAGTGCGACGGTTGATTCAGCTCTATATAGTATTGTTCTGGAAGAAGCCGATTACTTGTTTAATGACGATCGGGCTGTTGATGATGTTGCCGATATTATTCAAAATCGGGTAAGTTTATATATAAATGAAAATAAATGACCACTTATTGATTCCGCAGGGGAATTATTTAAGTGATCATTATTTCTCTACTACTTATGATAGGGTTCCCCCGCGATGATCCGATACCCCCGATAAATCTGCTCCAGCAAAATGACCCGCATCAACTGATGGGGAAAGGTCATCGCCGAGCAGCTAAGGGCCCGGTCGGCACGGGCGGTCACCGATGAATGCAGTCCCAGCGAACCGCCGATAATAAACTGAATATGACTGGTCCCTCGCACGCCCAGCCGATCGATAAAATCTGCCAACCCCGGCGAATCAAGGGGCTTGCCGTCAATCTCCAGTGTCACCACATAGCCATCCTTTGTAAGGGCCGCCAAGATCCGGCCCGCCTCTTTTTCCCGGATCTGATCATTCATCAGCGCACTGGCGCGGTCGGGGGTCTTCTCATCCTCCACCTCAATGATGGTCAGTTTACAGTATTTTTGTAACCGTTTACGATATTCCTCAATGGCAGCCCGCCAATAGCTTTCCTTGATCTTTCCGACCGCAATTATGGTTATCTTCATGCCTTCCCATCTTCTTCAAAAATCTCCGGATATAGCTCATCGATCAACCGTTCAAGGTATCCCTCTTCCAGATTGACAAACTGCTTTTCCACCATCTCCCGGATCTTATCAAAGCGCTTAAAGTATTTGATCTCTTCACTCAGTTCTTCGCCCGCGCCTGCCCCGCTGTCGGCAAAAAGCATCCGATCCAACTCGTCCGCCTTGATGTTCTCAAGACACCATGCGGTTATCTCCTTGGTCAGATTGTTTTCCTTACCGGCACGTTTAGCGAGAATGCGGGAATTTTTCATGGAAACCACCCCCATCACCAGGAAAAGGATGAACAAAACCCCCATCACCCCGCTGATCATATACTTACTAAACGTTTCCATATGTATCGGCAGGCGATCAAAGAAAAACAGTACCACCACGATCAGTCCCAAACCGCCCACTACCAGCAAGGTATAGGCGGAGCTTTTGTGTTCTTCCGCCCGTTCGTTGTTATTACGATAAAAACCGGCCGGCTGGGAGCGCATCTGATCGGTCATTTGTTGCGCCGCAAGCGCACGTAGCTGCTCTTTTAGCCGCGCTGCCTCCTCCGGTTCGGCCGATTGGATCAATGCTTTGATCCGTTCGGCCTCCATCTCCTCACTATCGTCTCCGCCGTTCTCTTCATCTGATCGGTCACCTTCCCCCAGTTCCCCTTGGAGGAAATTATTTGCCTCAAGGGGATCATTTTCCCATTCCTCTTCCGCACCTTCCGGCAAAAGATCGTCGACCAGTGTGCATCCACAATCCGCACACACAATAATTCCTTCAACATACTCACTTTTACATTCCGGACACCATCCCATACGTAACCCTCCGTACCTTTTCTGCTATCCTAACCGCCCTTGATGCCTTCTCCTGCGCTGTCTCTTTTTATTACCTTTCCCCATGGTTAAGGTACTGGTCTATTCCCTTTGCACCGGCACGCCCCGCACCCATCGCAAGGATTACCGTCGCCGCACCAGTCACGGCATCACCGCCGGCAAAGACGCCTTGTTTAGAGGTCTGACCCAGCTCCTCATCGGCAACGATACATTGCCATTTATTGATCTCCAAACCCTCAGTGGTGGCCGATATCAACGGATTAGGCGAGGTTCCTAACGACATAATGACCGTATCGACCTCAATGGTAAATTCCGAATCGGGCTTGACCACTGGACGGCGGCGGCCCGATTCATCCGGCTCACCCAGTTCCATCTTTACACAGGTTATCCCCTTGACCCAACCATTCTCATCGGCAAGGATCGCTGTCGGGTTGGTCAGCAGGTCGAAAATAATACCTTCTTCCTT
>JAITWD010000263.1 GCA_031285465.1 Lachnospiraceae bacterium | reverse complement strand
CTGCTTAGTGCCCTACATTTACTGGAGGTGGTGGTAGAAACCGGTAAGCCACTATCGGAATTAACCGAAGTAATGGAGGTTATGCCACAAGCGCTTATCAATGCAAGGGTGCCCACCCATAAAAAAGAAAAATATATGGATTACCCAGAAATTGCGGAGGCAATTACAACACTGACCGAGCGTTTTGCTGGCGAAGGCAGGGTACTTATCCGACCCTCCGGAACCGAGCCGATGGTGCGGGTAATGATTGAAGGAAAAGATAAGAAAATGATTGAGGCCGAAGCGAAGAAACTGGCCGAGCTTATACAGAATATTATGCTGTAAACAACCGGGTCAGTTGGTGGCTAAAGATATAACCTTCCTAGTACTTAGGTTGGGAGCATAAATTTATTGGGTAAGGTTCTTCGGAATGGTACTTGTGAAGCGGTTTGAAAAATGGTATATTAAAATTATAGATGAACAAAAGAGCATCTGTGAATGGGAGGTATAGGGATGGTAAGCCAAAAGGTGGTCATTAAGAACCCGACCGGACTACATTTAAGACCGGCAGGCATCCTATGTAAGGAAGCAATGCAATTTAGATCATTAATAACTTTTATCTTTAAGCAAAATACAGCAAATGCAAAAAGCGTGCTGAGTGTGCTGGGTGCATGTGTGAAATGTGGCGATGAGATTGAGTTTATCTGCGACGGGGAAGATGAAAAGCTGGCTTTGGAAGCGATTGTAAACGCAGTTGAGAATGGCCTGGGAGAATGATGTAGAGCGGTGGCCGCCCCTTGATTTATTTGGGGCGGCTTTTTTAAACTTATATGTAACTATCAAGTTTGAGCGGTTGAAAGAAAATAAAAGTAAAGGAGCCATGTAGCATTCGATTCTTTCAACTGTATTTATTTTATGTAGCGACAGTATTCTATTGCGCTGCATATAGTGTCGCACGAGAGTTGCGATATGCATGGGCATAAAAATGAATTTTAAGCGTTATCAAAGAAACCCAGTCATGAAATATCCAGAAAGAACCTGGATTGACAAAGAAATAGAAAAAGCACCGGTTTGGTGTAGTGTAGACCTGCGGGATGGCAATCAGGCATTGATCGATCCGATGGTGGTGACCGAAAAGATTGAGATGTTTCAATACCTTGTGCAATTAGGTTTTAAGGAGATTGAAATTGGCTTTCCGGCAGCTAGTCAGATCGAATTTGACTTTATCCGTCAATTGATCGATCGCCGTCTGGTTCCGGAGGGGGTTAGGTTACAGGTCTTGACACAGTGCCGTGAGGATTTGATCGATCGGACCTTTGCCGCGATCGAAGGATGCAGGGAAGCAATCGTCCATATCTATAATTCGACATCGACTTTACAGCGTGACGTGGTCTTTAACAAGAGTCGGCAGGAGATTATTGATATTGCCGTGAATGGAACCCGATGGGTAAAAGAGCGGGCAGCAAATTTTCCTGGTGAGATTATCCTGGAGTATTCACCGGAGAGTTTTACCGGAACTGAATTAGATTATGCTTTAGAAATATGTACGGCAGTTCAGCGGGAATGGCAGCCAACTAAAGAGCGGCCGATGATCGTCAATCTCCCGTCTACAGTGGAAATGACCACGCCGAATGCTTTTGCAGACAGTATTGAATGGATGAACCGGCACTTTGAGCAACGTGAGACCATAATTTTGAGTGTGCATCCTCACAACGATCGGGGAACCGGGGTGGCGGCGGCAGAGCTTTCCTTGCTTGCTGGTGCCGACCGGATTGAAGGAACACTGTTTGGTAATGGTGAACGTACCGGTAATGTTGACATAATAAATCTTGCTTATAATATGTTTTCACAAGGCATTGATCCGGAGTTAGAGCTTGGCCGTATCAATGAAATTATTGAATTATATGAACGCTGCTGTAAATTGCCGGTCCATCCGCGTCATCCATATGCTGGGAAGCTGGTTTTTACCGCTTTCTCCGGTTCCCATCAAGATGCGATCAATAAAGGGATCACCGCGATGCGGGAGCGCAATCAGTCATTTTGGCAGGTACCTTATCTGCCGATCGATCCGGCCGACATCGGGCGTGAGTATGAACCGATCGTTAGGATTAATTCTCAGTCCGGTAAGGGTGGCGTGGCCTTTGTAATGGATAGTTATTTTGGTTTCAAGTTACCAAAAGGGATGCATAAGGAATTTGCAGAGGTTATCCAGACCATTTCTGAGCAACAAGGTGAGGTTTCACCGGAGCAGATCATGGCTAATTTCCGTGATGCCTATCTTGATCAAAAAGAACCGATCCATTTCCGTAAGCTGAAGGTTGAGGACATCAATGCTACCGACGATGCTGAGACGGAATTCGATACTAAAGTACAGGTGTCTTATACATACAAAGGTGAAGCAAAATCCTTCGAAGCGGTAGGAAACGGTCCGATTGATGCAGTTAAACGAGGATTACAGGAGATAACCGGCGTACGTATGAAGGTGCTTGATTATGAGGAACATGCTCTGCAGAGTGGATCCAATTCCCAGGCAGCCGCTTATATCCATCTGCTTAATGCGGATGAAGGAAGTGTGACCTATGGTGTTGGTGTCAGTTCCAATATTACGCGCGCTTCGGTCAGAGCAATTTTTTCGGCGGTTAACCGGCTTCAAATTGGTAAACAATAATACTTGTGGCGGTGTAGACTTTTGTAAAGCTGCCGACTTATTGAACAGTTACTAAGGAATATATAAATACAAGTGATAATTATCAAATAAAAAATAAAGGAGTAATATCACATGAAGGGTTATGCAATGCTGAAGGTAGGTAGTGTAGGATGGATTGAAAAGGAGCGGCCGACCGCCGGTCCGATGGATGCTATTGTTCGTCCCTTGGCGATATCGCCATGTACATCGGATGTCCACACCGTCTGGGCTGGGGCGATCGGGGAGCGTACCAATATGATCCTCGGTCATGAAACGGTAGGCGAGGTTGTAGAGGTTGGAGCGCTGGTGTGCGATTTTAAACCGGGTGACCGGGTTATGGTTCCAGCGATCACTCCCGATTGGGGAGCTATTGAATCCCAGGCTGGATTTGCGCAACATTCAGGTGGAATGTTGGCCGGTTGGAAATTTTCTAAT
>JAITWD010000235.1 GCA_031285465.1 Lachnospiraceae bacterium | reverse complement strand
GTTGGAAACCATCGTTAAGATCGTTTCCGGTATGGATGAAGCCACCCTGTCGGTCATTGCCAGTGTGTATGAGCTGGTGGTCGAGGCGGGCGTATTCCGTGCCGATTCCATCAAAGTGGCAGAGGCCGCCAAGGTTATTGAGAACAGTCAGCGTGATATCAATATTGCTTTTATGAATGAGCTGTCCATTATCTTTAATCGCATGGGCATTGATACCAAGGAGGTGCTTGCTGCTGCCGGTACTAAATGGAATTTTCTCAAGTTTTTCCCCGGTTTGGTCGGCGGTCACTGTATTGGTGTTGATCCGTATTATTTAACCTATAAGGCGGAAGAGCTGGGGTATCATTCCCAGATTATCCTCGCCGGTCGGCGGATCAATGATGATATGGGCCGGTATGTTGCCGAAAGTCTGGTCAAGAATATGATCAAGGCGGATATTGCGGTCAAGCATGCCAGAGTGGCATTGCTTGGTTTTACCTTTAAAGAAAACTGTCCCGACACCAGAAACACTAAGGTGGTGGATATTTATAATGAATTGGTGGAATATGGGATCGACCCGATGGTGGTGGATCCGGTCGCCGATACCGGCGATGCCAAGCATCTGTATGGGATTGACTTTGAGGATATGTCGGCGGTCAAGGATATGGACGCGGTTATTGTTGCGGTTGCCCATGATGCTTTTAGTGACTTGGATTATGAGAAGATAAGTGGTTTTTACAGCGAGAACAACCATAAAAAGGTGTTTGTTGACCTTAAGGGGATGTTTGACCGAAAAGAGTTTGGTACCGATGAGTTCATATATTGGCGTTTATAAGTTCATGGGGTCGATTGACCACTGAATAGTTTTGGATTGCCGATCTTGGCAGCGGTCAGACAATGAAAGCGGAAGGGTATGGTTAATAAAATGGGTTATCAGGAATTAGTATTTCCCGCGGGTAGCATTTTCTTAGTTACCGGCGGTGCCGGTTTTATCGGTTCCAATCTTTGTGATGCACTTGTGACGATGGGGTATACTGTGCGGTGTCTGGACAATCTTTCCACCGGCAAATATGAGAATATCGCGCCGCTTACTGTGCGGGACAACTTTACCTTTATCGAAGGTGACATTCGTGAGTTGGAGACCTGTCTGAATGCTACGGCAGGAGTGGATTATGTGTTAAATCAGGCGGCATGGGGCAGTGTACCGCGTAGTATTGAGATGCCGTTGCTATATGAAGGTATTAATATTATGGGCACTCTTAACATGATGGAGGCCTCTAGGCAGAATAAAGTAAAGAAGTTCGTCTATGCCTCTAGTTCATCGGTCTATGGTGACCATCCGGCGCTACCAAAAAGAGAGGGACATGAGGGGGCGGTTTTATCGCCGTACGCATTGACCAAGAAGGTCGATGAAGAGTATGGCCGGCTATATAAGCGACTATATGGTCTGGATACCTATGGTCTGCGTTATTTTAATGTGTTTGGTCGTCGCCAGGATCCCGCCGGAGCCTATGCGGCGGTTATCCCCAAATTTATCAAGATGCTTTTAAATGATGAGGTTCCGGTTATTAACGGGGATGGGCGGCAAACACGCGACTTTACCTATATTGATAATGTGATCGAGGCCAATCTGCGTGCCGCGCTGGCACCGTCTGAAGCGGCGGGCGAGGCGTTCAATATTGGTGCCGGCGGTCGTGAATATTTGATCGATGTTTACCATAGCCTGTGTGACGCACTTGGTAAAGATACCGAACCGATCTTCGGACCGGAGCGTTTGGGTGATATCCGTGATTCCAACGCCGATATTTCGAAGGCGCGTACATTACTGGGCTACCAGCCGGAGTTTGATTTTGCCGGAGGAATCAGCCGGGCAATTGAATGGTACAGGGAAAATCTGTAAAGACAGTTTATGTAAGGAGCTGCAAATGCAGGTGATGTAAGGATTCTGCAAGTGCAGGTAATGTAAGGAATCGGCAAGTGCAGATGATATAAATAGGTCTGCAAGTGCAGATAATGGAAAGGTCTGGTTATTATAATGAAGTATGAAGTGACCGTCTTTGGGGTGAAAGATACCTCGGAAACCATTGTTGAATATATCCATCAAAATATCCGTCCGGTCAATCTGGTGATCACCATCGGTGCGGCAGTAACAAAAAAGAATCAGGTTGCCGGCTATAAAGGTCTGGCGGTATTGACCGAGCGGTATGGTATTCCGGTTTTTGAGGCCGACAGCTATTTTCTGACCGATGACAAAACCCAGCAATTTATTAGAGAAAATGAGTTTGAGCTGGGGATTTCGATGGGATGGCAACGTCTGATGCCAGCGTCGGTATTGGAGCGGTTTGAGCAGGGTGTCTTTGGTTTTCATGGCAGCAGCGGATATTTGCCCTTCGGAAGAGGGCGATCGCCGTTAAACTGGTCACTGATCCTCGGTGATACCCGGTTCAATCTGAATCTTTTCCGCTATGATGAGCAGGCGGACAGTCCGAACGTCTTTGCGACCGAAATGTTTTCGCTGACCCCTCATGATGATATCCGGACGGCGCAATATAAGAATATGATCGCCGCCAAGAACTTGATCAGGAAGTTATTACAGGCATATAGGGAGAGAAATATTGTTGTCCGCACCCAGTCAAGGGATATGGATTCATGGTATAATAAACGCACAGCAGAGGACGGTAAGATAGATTTTCGGAATAGGACCCGTGAGATATATAATCTGATCCGTGGCGTCACGGCCCCTTTTCCCGGCGCCTTTGCCTATTTGAACAGCGAAAAGGTGATAATATGGTCGGCGCGTCCGTTTGATGAGATGATGGATCTATCGGCCTATGCTCCCGGTGAGGTGGTTGATGTGTTTGATGGTAAACCGGTGATCCGGACAGTAGACGGTTCATTGCTGATCGATCGTTACGAGTCGGAGCGTGAGCTTCGTGCCGGTGATATCTTAGACTGATAGCAACCGATGGGGTAAAAGCTTTATTAAAAAGAAAATATTTAGTAAATTAAACGATTCAGTAAATCAAAAAGGAGGAATACCATTATGTCTAAACCCATTCGTATTCTTCATGTTTTGGGGACGGTCAATCTGGGCGGTGCAGAAAGCCGGATTATGGACCTGTATCGGCAAATGGACCGGGAACGGATCCAATTTGATTTTGCAGTGCACACAGAGGAGAAGGGGCATTTTGATGAAGAGATCGAGCAGTTGGGGGGCCGGATTTATCGGGTGCCCCGTTTTCGGTTGGTCAATTTTGTTGCTTACCGCAAGGCGTGGAGGCGGTTCTTTGCCAAACATCATGATTTTCAATGTGTCCAGGGACACATCACCAGTACGGCAGCCATCTATCTGCCGATCGCCAAAAGGGTGGGTATACCGCTTACGGTGGCTCATGCCAGAAATGCCGGTGTAGATAAAGGGTTAAAAAATATTGCGGTTAGTTTTATGCGGCGTAAGCTGTGGAAAAAGGCCGATCGACTCTTTACCTGCTCCCATATCGCCGGTCTGGCGGCTTTTGGGGAAAAGGCGGTGCGCCAGGGAAAGGTAGAATATATCCCCAATGCCATCAAAGCCGAGCGTTTTTGCTTTAACCAGCCGGTCAGGGAGCGGATCAGGCAGGAGCTGGGCTTAGAGGACCAATATGTGCTTGGTCATGTCGGGCGTTTTGATCACCAAAAGAATCATGGATATTTGATCAGGATCTTTTTTGAATTACAGCGGTTACGCCCGCTATCGCAGTTGCTTTTACTGGGTGAGGGTCCGGGAATGGAAGGTGCAAAGCAACTGACTGAGGAACTTGGAATAACGAAAAAGGTGCACTTTTTAGGTAATCGCAGTAATATATCGGACTATTACCAGGCGATGGATTATTTTGTTTTTCCCTCATTTTTTGAGGGATTGCCCGGTACAGTGGTGGAGGCGCAGGCGGCTGGTCTAAAGTGTCTTATCTCGGATGCTATCGCAAAGGAGGTACAGATCACCGGCTTGGTTAAGATGAAGAGTATCTCGGTGCCACCGGTTGAATGGGCGAGGGCAATTGTAGAAGAGGCAGAATATACGCGGGACATTACGACCGGATCGATCAAAAGCGGCGGTTTTGATGTGGTGGAGCAGGCAAAGCGACTGGCACAGTTTTATGAAAGTGGCTACCTTCCAAGTGCGAAAGACGAGAAGAAACAGTAAGGTCCGAAGGACCGGACCTAACAGTCTCTAAGTCTCGTCTCGACGAGAAGAAACAGTTTGTGTTGCTGAAGCGGCGTGCTTAGAAGGGTATATAAAATTTTTGAGAGACAAGGAGAAGGCTTTGAAGGAGAAGGTCATGCTGATCACACCGACCTTGCAGCAGGGAGGATTGCAGCGGGTATGTGTTCGTACGGCTCATTTGCTGGCACCATATGCTGATGTGACTGTGGTGGTGTTTAATGGCGCTGATATTGCTTATGATGTTTCCGGTTTAAAGATAGTAGACATCGGAATGGGCGTAAAAAGGGGGAAGATGGCGAAGCTGTTCAATATCATCCGACGGGCGATAAGACTACGTCGTTTGAAGCGCGAGTTGCAGACTGCGATTGCGTATAGCTTCGGTGCGACCGCCAATCTGGCCAATGCCTTTTCCAAAACCGCCAAGACTAAGGTTTGGTTAGGATTACGCAGCTATATGGACATGGGTGAGCATATGAAGCTTCGCCTGTTTGTCCGGCGATGTGATCGGATGATTTGTTGCTCACGCAGGATTGAGCGAGAGTTAAGGGATAAATATAATTGTGATAAAACCGTTACCTTATATAATCCATTTGATGTGGAGCGGATGCTTAGGGAGGCCTCATCACAGGAGCCGATACT
>JAITWD010000231.1 GCA_031285465.1 Lachnospiraceae bacterium | reverse complement strand
CAATTCTTTATTACTATTTGCCCGATCGCTGAGACTCTTACATCCATCAGCACATCGTTCGTCCGATTGGACGAAGATCGCCTCACCCATATCTTGCAACCGGTTTCTGATCTTCCGTTTAATACATACATCGGATATTTCGCCATATCCGTCGTAATCTTCACGTGGACGGTTACCGTTTAATGGGTCACCATTAGGGTTTGCTTTATTAACCGTTACCAAAACGGCAAAATCAATTTTGTTGGTAAATTCACTCATCTTCATTATCTCCTTTTTCCTTTATACTATTTGTGTTTTCATCGTTATTCTCATTCTTATCTTTATATCTTAAGTCTTCCAACTGGCAATAATATCCTAAGAGATAGTTTTCCGTAAGTGGCTTGTTGGAGAAATCACCTTCTAAAAACCTGCTGCAAATACCTTGAATAAGTTCTTCATACCTTATCCGCTCAGGATACTTTAGCTTCATCAAATAAGGAATTAATTTTTCGGCAAGGCTGTGCCATATTTTTGCCGGTTGTTTTGAAAAAACGCTCCAGTACCTTTTGGCATTAGTCCATCGCCCCCCATCTTCCTTTTTGTCATAGGTTCGAATTTCTGCCCTTTCCGCGATCGCCAGCAAGCGACCAAACAGATAACTTCGCTCCTGTATATTTTCATTCAGCGCCATACCCCATTCCTCCTTCTGTTCATTTTGTTTGTATCCGACCTTGTCATCTGCCACATTGATCGGTTTGTCTTTGTTACAATTACTCTGCCCATGCTTATTCTTTTTGTATTTGACAATCACCGCACAGGTATTGCTTAACATTCGGCTGAAATTAAAACGACTCAGGCTCATCGGTCGGCCGGTGTTTTTCACCATCGACTGCATGATATCCCACGGAAGATCACTGCCATAGATAATACATGGCAACAGTCGTTTGACACAGGCTTTTATTACCTTTTCATCGGCTTTCAATAAGCCCTCCTGATCAACGCCATAAGCAGTTAACGCGATTTCTCTGGGTGAGGGCGCACCGGTAAATTGCACATATTTTTTATCAGCCACCTTCTTATAGGTGTGCCGCCAACGGCATTCGTTGTGCCATTTGTTCAGGTTATTAATATAGGCAGAACCGTCCAGTTCCCCATAAAAGGTGATGGACAGTCGTCCCTGGCCGGAACCGTCGGCCGTGTCCACCGCCATGACCACCACCCTTTTGCCGGTATCCAGATCGGCACTATACCCGGCCATTGCACGGTTGAAACGTACGGCATAGCTCAATCCGGTATCAACCGGCACTTCATCTTCTGCCAGATCATCATCGGGCAAATCATCATCGGGCAAGGTATCATCTGCCACCGTCTCATACGCCAGCGCATCCTTCGTCAGCCTATCTTCCTCCAGAACATCATCTGTTTGATCGGCAGCTAAATCGTAACTGTCCGCAAGTGGACTCGGTATGTTAATCCCTTCAATACACCAACTGACGATAACCTCACCCTCGTTATAGTATCCTTGTTTCTTGATCAGCCAGCGTAGTGCATTATGCGCCTTTTGTGAGGCGACAAAACTGACCGACACCGCCTGCTTCGCCTCGGCAAAACGACCGCGGAAGGTAAAGCCACCTTTATCATTTGCCGAAATGATCTTCGACTTATCACCGGTATGTCTTATCTTCGCCGGATGCTTATCGGAATAGGGTAATAACTCACCCATCACATAGCAAAGATCCAGATTACTCTTAAGCTGCTCTTTCTGTTCCATATAATAGTCTTCGTACTCCCGGAAAAGTTCCCGATCCTTCCACACCTCGTTCACCTGTAAGCGCTCTGCAGAATTAATGACTATAAAACGGACAAATGCATCGCCCTGTGAAATGCCTTCCACTTTGATATTATTGATATAACCATCCTCGTCGGTTTGAAGTACCTTGGATTCCACCAGATCTTTTATAGTATTTCCACCGATCAGATATTGGTAAATTGCTTTTACCTTCTTTCCCGCCTGTGTCCTCTGGCTCCACTGTTCCAATGCGCTAATATATTGTCTGTAATATTCTTCTTTACCTTTCCCCGCCTTGTCTGATTTAACATAACGATCATAATCTCCGGCGATATAGCACAGCTTGTCACATAGCGGGTGAGGAGCAATCCCACTGCTCCGTGTCGCCGAGTCCTCGGTAACCGGTATCACGGTCAACGCATCCTCCTTTCCCACCTCCGCCGCGGAAATAAAAGTCCCGTCCATGTCCAGTTTTATCTCAATCTGAGCATTGGCAGTCGAATGGGCGATCGGCAATAATATGCTACCGTCTTTGTCGCTCTTGTTACGCTTACCGTTACTACCATCACTGACCACGCCCACTTCACTCCGGCAGCGGTCATAGGTATCGCTTAGCACTCTAATCCATGTCACCGAATGCACCCCCTCCTGCAAATTCTGCCAGTCCGCTAAAGTTGCTGTGGTCAAACTGCTTCATTGTAAACTCACCCACCGTGCGCTGCCATTCACATTCTTCCGGTTGCTTGAAGGTGATCACCCCATCCTCCATAACCGGATTCCAAAAGCGCGCAGTCATTTTTCCTTTAGTTGCCTCATCATAGGCTTCATCGGGATAGGTAATACCGTGTAGCATCATGCCGAAGGACATATTTTGCTTGTCATAGTGACCGTTTTCCTCACCAAATACACAGGGTTCAACATAACCCTGACATTCCCTTGTTCCTAAAAAGACGTCCCGCCGTCCACCTCGTTTAACCATTCTTCGGGCAATTTCGTGATGCTTGTTTTCATTACGATCATGCACCAGATCCGGACGATGCTCATTCCAGACAAACCGTGCCTGCACCTGATACTCAACATTTTTTAAATAGGTATACACTGAAAGATCATTTTTCTCATCCTGGTAATGAATGGGGCGTATTCCCTGCGGCTGGGTCTGGATAATGTTCATGATCCGTACCTTTTCAATGATCCAGGTCAGGGTCGGTTTCCAATATAAGCTCTCCGTAATCCCTTTCAGTGCCTGATAGGTAGGCACCGGATAGGTAAACTTTTCCCCACCGGTTTTGGTGATCGGATCGGTAAATAATGCGTATCGTCCGTATACTTTGTACTCGATTCTGTTTGGCTTTTCCACCTGTTCTCCTTTCTTTTTCTTTTGCATTATTTTTCAAACCAGGAAAACACTGCTTTAATCAGTGTTTCTCTAGAATGCCTTGAACTTCAATTGATCGGATAATCCCACTTCCTCATCATAGTGATCATCGTCAATTATAAACACGCTGTTATCAAACAACATAGTTATTCCGCCATTATAGCATATGTTTTTAAAATTTCTGTCCTCCCTAAAGACATTGATGGTAAATCTTTGTAATTTTTTTAATGCCGTCTTTAACGCCTTATTTCTGATAGCATTTTCGTTGTTTACATCCGCGCTTCTTAGCACCGCGATCAATTCTTTAGCCTCCCCATATGGAACGATCAGCCCGATGGTATTATCGCCGATCACCTTGAACAAATCACCTGCCTTGCGATATGCCTGTTGTAGCGGCAACCGTGCCCACCGCGCCTTGGTGGTTGCATCATTCTTTCGATAGCCGAAAGCTTCCGTCCCTACCGGATTGGACGACAAAAGTTCATATAGCCTGACCGTCCTTGACAAGTCCGGTTCCTCCTTTGTCCCCACCGTATAGGACATATCACCCTGCCGCTTCCAAAAGTATTCCTCGTAATAACGGTTCATCGTGCTGATGGACAGTAATTCATTTTCAAATTTTGCCGCATCCTTATCGAATTCACGTAGCACATCTTCGGTGACCGAACGCGCGATCTTTATGTCTTCCAGTGAACCCAGATATTCTTCATTATAGTTGATCAGGTAAACCCTACCCATTGTTCCGGCATCATTGCCATTGCGGTTACATCGACCCGCCGCTTGCATGATACTGTCAATACCGGCTAACGAACGAATAACACATTGAAAGGAAATATCTACACCTGCTTCGATCAATTGGGTGCTGATGCAAATGGTCCTTTGCGCAGAGGACTTGGCGAATTTTTCCTTAAGTCGTCTGATAATGTCGCTCCGATGCTGAGCACACATATAGGTTGTCAATTGGACTAATTCCGTATTTTCTAAATCGCGTTTTGCTAAAACCTCATATAATCGGCGCACCGCACCCTTGGTATTTAACACTACCAGAATACTGTCCTCTGGCTTTTCCAAAATAAACTCCACCAGTTGCTCCGTTTCATACCCGCCTTTAACCGTCTTATCATAAAAATCTACCCGCTTAAAAAAACGTGCCAGTTCACCGGCGTTACTTATCATATCCCGTGGTTCAGAATAAAGGATCCTCTTTTCCACATCGGCCAATAGTGGCTGGGTCGCAGAACAAAGCACCACCGTCGCATTACAAAATCCCGCTAGATAGTTCATCATTACGTTAAACATATAAACGCATTTGACCGGTAGCGACTGGATTTCATCAATAATAATGATAGCATCCTGCAATTGATGAAATCGGCGCACACTTTGCGTTTTACTATGAAACAGAGTATTTAAAAACTGGACCATCGTGGTGGCAATAATCGGGCTATCCCAGGTCTCCGTCAGTAACCTTCGCTGATCCAGCTCCTCATTGTCCCCATGATCGTCCCCTTCATCGACCACATTGGAGTGATGCTCCAGTAAATATTCGTCGGCATCCAGCGTGGTTCTTATTTCCTCGGCATTCTGTTCCAAAATGGACAAAAAGGGCGCAATATAGATAATCCGACTCTTCGTGTGTTTGGTGGCATGGCGAAGGGCAAAACGAAGACTGCATAGTGTTTTGCCACCACCGGTCGGTATGGGCAGGCAGTAGATGCCGGTTGCTTTATTGCCAAAGTCAAAACATTCTTGTGAAACCCGCTCCCGCAGTCGGTTGATTTCACTTTGGTTATTGAAACCCGCCAGTCGTTTATCCAGATTTTGTTCAAATTTATGCCATAGTGCCTTAATATCAAGCTTGGCGGCCATCGACCCACCGCTCATATAGTTAACCGTGTCGGTCCGATCGGCATCGATCAGGATGGAAGAAATCGTCCGCTGTAAACAACCTTGTAAAAATTTAAAATCACTTTTTCGCCCTTTCATCTGCTGGGCGATTTGCCTTAGCTTGCCCAATCCCTGGATGATTTCTGCCCTTGCCCGGCCAAATAACCCATCAACATCATGACCTTCCAGCAGGGGCCGATTATTATCCAAAGCCTCCTGATAGTACATTTCCCTCTGAGGATCAACCCGATGTAAGAATTTGACCAGCCCCTCGATATCCACACAGTCGATCAGTCCGTGATGGGAAAAAATAGCGGTTGCGATCAATTGCGCGGTTACCAGACTGTTATCATCACCCTTTTCAAATCGCTCGTAAATGTACTTCCCACCGGCACTGGAATGATTGACCTCCCCACGATGGACCGTGCGCGGATCGGTAAAGGCTTTATGGATATAGTCATCAAAGGCTTTGGTTTCTTTGCCAAAATCATGGAACAATCCGGTCAGAAACATGATGGCACTAAGGTTAAGGGGGCGACCGTGTTCTTCGGCGATGGTCGCGGTGGCTTCGAGGTGCTCAAGCACGGTTTGCTGTTCGGTTTCTGATCTTATGTGTGCGATCATTTTTCATTCTCCTTGTTTGCGTTTTTTATAAATTTATAATCCAATAATTACCATCCATCTAAATATACCATTATCTTCCATTTTTTGCAAGTTTTATATTTATATTTGCTTGATAGTCGAGTATTAAAGTCAATTATTTAAAATTAATTGCTTTTTTATTTTTTAATACGTTGCCTCATTATCCTATCAATGATATAGTATTTTTGTCAGGTTCTACCCTGTGGATTTAAGAGACTAACATGCTAATATTAATAAAGGAAGAGATTTTCTATATAAACCCATAGAAAACCTCTTCTCTTATTTTTAGTCTGTCATATCCCCTTTTCCCCTCTCGCTTCTCCGTCCGCTTGAACAGTGGTCTCCGTTCCCACCCCTTTATCCCGCCACTGTCCATTATCGCAATTCTGGTATAGAGGGCCTCTATTTCTTCCATAAATAGTCAACCTTTTTTATGCCCATAAATAATCAAGCTTTTTATTGACATTTATAAACCGCTATGTTAATATTCTAAAGGTACTGTTATGGGAGGTCTATTTCCCATAGTCCGCTCATACTTAGGTTTGACCGGTGTGTGTTCGTAGCTCAGCAGGATAGAGCAACGGCCTTCTAAGCCGTGGGTCGGGGGTTCGAATCCCTTCGAGCACGTTTCATTGATGCAGGCAGTTTGGCTCGCGTAATTTTGATAGCTATGATGCTTTGATGATGACGCTTTAAATTATTAGATTTACCGATTTTATATGGTGGGTATAGCGCAGTTGGTTAGCGCGCCAGATTGTGGCTCTGGAGGCCGAGGGTTCGAATCCCTCTATCCACCCTTTTGCAACTTGATTTTTAATGAGGCTTTGTTCTGCTAAGTCTAGTTCATCTCCGAGTTTGTTAACACGAAACGCATAGTGGGCTATCGCCAAGCGGTAAGGCACAGGACTTTGACTCCTGCATTCGCTGGTTCAAATCCAGCTAGCCCAGTTACTTCGGTTTATTTAAGAAGTGTTTTACAGTAAGTATTTTCGATATTATTAATGTTCTTGATCGGCCCATTGTTAAGGGCGTGTAGCTCAGTTGGTAGAGCACTTGACTTTTAATCAAGTTGTCCCGGGTTCGAGCCCCGGCACGCTCATGAAGAATAGCTTATCTTTGTCAGTACTGATAAAGATAAGCTATTTTTTATCCTGTCTCATCATATTAAATATTGCTTGACAAAATACATAACCGATTATATAATGTGAAAATAAACGTAACCGGTTATGTATTTTGATGAAGTAGTCAAACAGGAGTGAACCGATGGATAACATCAGTAAAATGGCACTAATCTTCGGCAATATCTTTTCACTATCCAATAAACTCCAAACCCTTGGCGATCGGATGGATGATTATATGTCGATGAAGCAGTGGATGCTGGTCGCTGCTATTAGTAAGAGCGGTAAGGAAGCGCTTAATATCAGCGAACTGGCGAGTATCATCGGCACCTCCTACCAAAACGTCAAAAAAATGGCAGTGATCCTGGAGCGGCAAGGATTTCTTACCCTCCAAAGAAGCACTACCGACTCAAGAGTTGTTTTAATTTCCATTACAAAGCAGTGTAAAGACTACTTCGCAAAGCGCGCTGATATCGAAGATGCCTTCTTACGATCGATCTTTGACAACATGGATGAGAAAATGATCGACGACCTGTATGATGGAATAATCCGCTTGCACGAAAACGCAAATAAAACTTGCGAAATACATGGGTATTAATTATGAAACGAAATCGGAGAAAACTTTTGAATGTATTGATCATTATCCTCATCATTGTAGGTATCGCTCTTATTTATCTGGCATTACCCGGAGGAGCACTAAGGCGGCAGTATCGGAAGGATGTGGCGTTATCGCTTAATGAGAACCTGCTGCCGAGCGCTTCTTTTACCGAAGAAGCGGTGAGCGGATTACCCGAACCGATGCAAAAATACCTATCCTATTGTGGCTATATGGGTAAGCCGATGATGGCACATGGCTATTTTGATTTTAGAGAAGCCCGCCTTTCGATAGCGCAGGATCAGACACCGATCACCCTCCGTTATGAACAATATAACTTTGTCGCCCGACCGGACCGCCATGCCTTCATTGACGGCAAGCTGTTTGGTCTTCATTTGATCAACGGTAAAGATACTCTTTCTGATGGAAAGGGGAGCATGACCATCGTACTGGCAAAGCTTTTAAAGCTTGGGGAAACGACCGGACCGGACATGAGTCAATCACAATTAGTCAGCACACTGCCCGATGCGGTCTTGATGCCGTCACTCTTTTTACAGGATTATGTTGAATGGACCGCCATTGACGATACCCATGCAGAAAGTACGATCACCTGGAATGATATAAGGTGCAGCGGCATTTTTACCTTTAACAATGAGGGCGAGATCATCCGCTTTGACACTAATGACCGCTATCAGGATAACAACGGTGTGAGTGTCAATCTACCGTGGACGGTTGAATATGGTGATTATTATGAAGTTGATGGGTTGCGCCGCCCTGGTACGGTAAAAATATCTTGGCATATGCCGGATGGTAGTGATTATACTTATTTTGAGAGTAGTGATTATACGGTCTCGTATTGAATTACTTGGCTTCTTAATTAGGGAAACGCTTATAAAATCGTTTCCCGCGTCCCCTTATTTTACCCAACTACCGACTATACAAACACTTGAAACAGAACAGGCAACTTTACCTGTTCTATTTCTTCTTACCATTTTCCGATCAGATACTACCGCCGCTGGACTTTACGATAAACCCGCCCCCCGAGTAATTATCAGTAACCGCTCCGGTTATTGTACCGACCGACTGTTTTTGGATTATTCCCCCCATATGTGCCGCATAAGCAATCCGGTTGTTTGAGCCATGTGCATTGGTGACATTGGCACGACCAATGCGGGCGCGGATAGCGATATGTTTATTACTAAAGGTACAGTCGGTTATCATAGCAAAACCTCTTCTTACATCAACCCCATAAAAAGAATCGGTTGCATTGGTGCCGGCGATTGCATTACAGTATGATAATTCGACACCGGATGTATGGGTGTTCAGATTAAAACCGATCCCGTTTGTAGCGGTCGCTGTCAGCCCCTGTATGATAATCTTGGGAATGTTACATGACTCCACCATTAAGCGCGCGATGTTATGAGTCGTTTTTCCGGTCGCAACCGCCCCGATAATGGATATGCCCCCGTAGCCGGTAAAGTCTTTGATCATTATTTCATCATTACATGTTCCTGGATTGACCGTAAAATTTACATTGGCCAAAAGCAATCGGGGCAGAGCATTGATTTCGCTTTGTAAACTTTCGATATTTATCGTCTTATTTATTTCGGTTGTCAACATACTGCATTTGCAGTCCTCTCCCGCCAGTCCGGGGGGGCCTTGCGGTCCGGTTTCTCCCCGCTCTCCCGGGATACCTTGTTCACCCTTTGCACTGAAACCGGTATCGGTACCACCAATAAACCAATGCCCATTTTCCCCAATGGTTGGAAGTTCAATTACACCCTCTTGGTCTTCGTTTATTTCATGACAATTGCAGTTGTTGACGTCACTGTCATATTTGTGGCAGGAACAACCGGTCGGTTTTTGAGCCTGCCGCCCACAAAATTGACAATCACCATAGTAATTAAAATGTTGATTAGGTAAGCTAGTCATAATTGGTAAATAAAACATATTTTTTCTCCTTAAAGTAATTTTATAGTTCATACGTATGCTATGAATTTATTTTATTCTATTCATCACTCGTTTGGTTACCCAATTTTTTTCGTCTACTTGGTCGATGATAGTGGGAATTTTAAAAAAACTATCGCAATTCCCACCGATTATGTTATAATTGCGCTATGCGGTTTTTTACCGTACAGTACCTGTCCACAAAAGACACTAGGAGGTTATCTATGCAAAAAAGAGAACAACTATCATCCCGCTTGGGCTTCATCCTGCTTTCCGCCGGATGTGCCATCGGTCTGGGAAATGTGTGGCGCTTTCCCTATATCGCCGGTAAATACGGCGGTGCCCTGTTCGTCCTGATCTATATCGCCTTTCTGATCATCTTTGGTATCCCGATCAT
>JAITWD010000206.1 GCA_031285465.1 Lachnospiraceae bacterium | reverse complement strand
TGAGCGAATCATCAAGGCGGTTCGTGGCATGGGTTTTGAGGTCATGACCCCGATCCAGGAGCAGGCCATTCCTATTTTACTGGAAGGTAAGGACATCATCGGTCAGGCACAGACCGGTACGGGTAAAACGGCCGCTTTTGGCATTCCAATGATAGAGATGGTTGACCCCGAGGTTAAGCGGTTACAGGCTATTGTCCTGTGTCCGACAAGAGAGCTGGCGGTTCAGGCATCGGAAGAGATAAGGCGATTGGCTAAATATATGCATGCGATCAAGGTATTGCCGGTATACGGCGGTCAAGATATTATGAGACAGATCAAGGCTTTAAGTAGCGGGGTTCAGATCGTGGTCGGTACTCCCGGTCGGGTTATGGATCATATGCGTCGTCATACCATCAAGACCGGTGATATAAAAATGATCGTTCTGGATGAAGCTGATGAAATGCTTAACATGGGTTTCCGTGAAGATATTGAAACCATTTTACAGGGGATGCCGGAAGAACATCAGATGGCGTTGTTTTCCGCCACTATGCCCCAGGCGATCCTTGATATTACTCATACCTATCAAAAGGATGCGCAATACATTCGTGTTACACCCAAGGAAATTACCGTCGATCTGGTTAAGCAGGCCTATTACCGCGTCCAGCGTAAAGATAAGGAAGAGATAGTTTGTCGTTTGATGGACTATTATCAGCCCAAAATGTCGCTGATCTTCTGTAATACCAAGCGGATGGTGGATGAATTGGCGGAGCAGCTTAAAGGCAGGGGATATCAGGCGGAAGGACTGCACGGTGATCTTTCCCAGCACCAGCGGGACACCGTAATGAACCTTTTCCGTAGCGGTCGCTGCCCCATTTTGATCGCAACCGATGTTGCTGCCCGTGGTATTGATGTCAGCGGGGTTGATGCGGTTTTCAACTATGACATTCCCGATGATATTGAGTATTACGTCCACCGGATCGGTCGGACCGGTCGTGCCGGTAAGAAGGGGCGTTCCTTCACCCTGGTTAGCGGGCGGGAGGTATATAAGATCAGAGATATTGAGCGCCTTTGTCACACCCGGATCAAAGAGCGGACCATTCCCAGTGTTGCTGACATAACGCGGGTAAAAACCGACAAGGTTATCTTGGAAGCCAAGGATATCATGGATAATCAGAACCTTGATGGCATAATTGCCGATATTGGCAAAGCGATGGAGGCCTATGGCTTTACCGCGATCGAACTGGCGGCAGCTTTTATGCGTCAGAAGATGGGCGAGGAATTGTCTGAGATTAAAGAAGAACGCCCTTTATTTGAAAAGCGTTTCAATAATCGTAACGATGGTCGTTATCGCGATAAAAAGCCCTGGGATGGTAAACGAAATGATGGACCACGTTACCCAGGCAGCCGTGACCAGGGATATAAGGATAAATACGGCAAAGATAAGACCTATCGGGACAAAAATAGTCGTGATAGTAAAGACGGTGCTAATAAAGACCGCAACTTCCGTGATAAGAAATACGGCTCTTACAGTCCGAAGCCCAATCGCTTTGAGCATGATAAGGCAAAATAAAAATGGTTTGCGATTAATTGATCAAATCATATAGTTATATAAACGATAATCCTATCTACCGGGCGGATGCCAGGCAGATAGGATTATTTGTATTATATCAAAGGAAAGTGCTCCTATGATATAAAACCGATGCGCCGCTACGCGCGCGGAACAAAAGTTGCGCTATCTAGGATATTTGCCTGCGTGAGTGCGCGAAGCGCACTTTTGTTCACTCATCTCTGAATGGACTGTAGCTGATAATAGAGTCCTTTTAACGCCATCAACTCATCATGATTGCCCTCCTCAGCAATCGAACCGCCACTAATGACAAAGATACGGTCGGCCCGCTGTATGGTGGAGAGGCGATGGGCGATGATAAAGGAGGTACGTCCTTTAAGCAGCGATTCAATCCCATGTTGTACCAGCAGCTCGGTCTGTGTATCGATGCTGGAGGTGGCTTCATCGAGGATCAGGATCCGCGGTTCGGAGATCATCGTCCGGGCAAAGGCGAGCAATTGTTTTTGTCCGATGGACAGACCACCACCTCGTTCCGAAAGTACGGTATCATATCCATCATCTAATTTAATGATAAAATCGTGCGCCCTTACCGCTGTTGCCGCGGCGATGATCTCTTCATCGGTCGCAGCCGGCTTACCATAGCGGATATTATCCTTGATCGTACCAGAAAAAATGAAGTTATCCTGAGTCATGATCCCCATCTGTTGTCGCAAACTCTCGATGGAGACCCCTTTCACATCGATCCCGTCAACCAATACCTGCCCTTGTTGAACATCGTAAAAACGACTGATCAGATTAACGATGGTGGTCTTACCGGCACCGGTTGGACCAACTAAAGCGATCGTCTCACCCGGCCGTACGGAAAAGGAGACCTTATTGAGCACCACCGTTTCGTCATCATAGGCAAAGCTCACATCGCTAAAGCTGACCGCCCCTTCGATCGGCGGCAATTCACTAACACCATCGGCATCGGTAATGTCGGCGGGTGTGTCCATGATCTCAAAAATTCGTTCGGCACCGGCAATATTGGTGATCAGTTGATTATAGAAATTACTCAGGTTCATGATCGGGAACCAAAAGAGCGAAATATAGGTACTAAAGGCAATAAAGGTACCCAGCGAAACCTGCTCCACACCGATGATCCTGATGCCGACATAATAAAGGGCGATCAGGCCCAATGCCCAGCAGATATCGACCACCGAGCCAAAGGCATCATTTAAGCGGACCGCCTTGATAAAAGAATCTTTATGCTCCTTCACCAACCGGTCAAAATCGTCGCGGCTTTCATTCTCGGCGGTAAAACTTTGGATGACCCGGATGCCTGAGAGACTTTCATGGACAAAGGCGTTAACATTGGAAGATTTCTTTCGGTGAAGTTGCCAGCGTTTATGCGAATAAATCTGGATCACCCACAGTCCAATGATCATCAGGGGCAGGGTACTTAGAGAGGCGGCAGCCAGCGAAGCATTTTTTACAAACATGATCACCACGACCGCCGTCACCGACAAAAAATCCGGGATCAGGGTGGTGATAAAATTGCCCAGCACATCCTTCAGTGAATTGATATCGCCAATGATCCGGGCGAGGATCTTGCCTGCCGGCCGACTATCAAAAAAATGAAAGTCCAGGGTTTGGATATGGGTATAGAGCTCCTGGCGGATGGTCAAAAGAATCTGGTTGCATACCCGTGCCATCACCGCCATACGGATGCGGATGCAGACGATCATTGCCAGATTAAGTCCGGCAGCCAGTGCGAAGAGTGAAAGCAGACCGTTAAAGTTACGGGGACCGATATAATCGTCGATCGCCCGCTCCATGATCAGGGGATTAACTAAAGAAACGAAAACGCAGAAGGCCATGATCAGTAAAACCAGCACGATCTCCTTTTTGTAGGCGGGCAGATAGGTGAGTAATCGCAGCAGGGTGGCTGATTTGGCGCTGGCTACCGTTTGTTCATCATCTTTGGTTGCATTAATAGGCATGAGTTATCCTTCTTTCGGAAATATTTAGGTGATAAATAATGGTATTACTTATGGCTCTCCATACTGCGCAACATAGGTTTGATAGTACAATCCCTTTGCGGTCATCAGCGATTGATGGGTTCCCCGCTCGGCGATACGCCCCTGATCAAGAAAGAGGATTTCATCGGAAAACCGTACCGAACTGATCCGGTGTCCGACGATGATCTTAGTTACATCCGGAAGTTGCCTTAGAGTTTCCTGGATCATCTGCTCAGTTTCGGTGTCCAGTGCCGAGGTCGAATCATCCAGGATCAGGATCGGATTTTTGCGCGCCAGTGCCCGGGCAATGGAGATGCGCTGTTTCTGACCGCCCGACAGACCGATTCCGCGCTCACCGATAACCGTATCATATTGGTCAGCCATTTCCTCAATAAAGCTGCCGGCACGGGCATCACGCGAAGCGCGGCGGACCGCCGTGAGATCGATCCGGTCCCGTCGGCCCAGACGGATATTTTCAATGACCGTATCGGAAAATAGGAAGACATCCTGCATAACCGGCGCAATGGCACCACGCAGCTGGGCAAGTCTTAACTGGCGGATATCAACCCCATCCACTAAGATGGCACCGCCGGTGACATCATAATAGCGCAGGAGTAAATGAATGATCGAACTTTTTCCGGCACCGGTCGCTCCCATAATGCCGATGGTGTGTCCCGGTGGCACGGTAAAGGAGATATCGTGCAGGATTTCATACTCATCCTCCTTATGGAAGGAAACATGGTCGAAGGTGATCGCCCCCTGGATGGTGGCAAGCTCGGTGGGGTTGGCCGGTTCGGTGATGGTCGGTTTGGCCTCATAGATATGCCGGATCTTGCGATTGGAGGCAAAGGCGGCGGAGAGGGCGTTGGTCAGCCAGCCTAACATTTCCATCGGCCAGACAATATTCATGGAATATTCGACAAAGGCCCCCAGAGTTCCCAGGGTCATTTGCCCGTTGATCACCTTATAACCACCCAGTAGCAGGATTGCAACCGGCAATAGACGGGTGATCAGGGAGAGCAGGGGATAGTATTTGATAAAGACCTTGGACTGCGCCATATTAAGGTCATAATAGCGACGGTTGTGGGAGAGGAACTTAGCAATCTCATGCTTTTCCCGGGCAAAAGCCTTGACGGTACGGACACCGGCGAGATTCTCGGCAGCGACGGTATTAAGGGCAGCATTTTGCTCACTGATCGACTCGTAGATACCGCCCAGACGACGTTCCATGCTGATGGCGATGGTGGCGGCCAGCACCATACAGATGCTCGGCAGTGTCGCCAGCTGTGGATCGAGACGGAACATGCAAAAGAGTACGATCGTGGTATGCACGACCACCTCGATCATCAACATACCCACATAGGAGAGACCTTCCCAGACCCGGTCGATGTCATCCTTAACCCGGGACATTAATTCTCCGGTCCCGGTCTTATCAAAAAAGTTGGTACTAAGTGATTGGATATGATTAAACAGATTTTTACGCATGTCGGAGGAAATATGAGCGCTGACCACATCAAAGGTATATTCTTTGGTATATTGAAAGATACAGCGTCCCAGCCCCACCACCAAAAGTCCCAGCAGCAGAGGGGTCAATCGGTCGGTTTGCCCGGCAACAATGACATCATCAATAATCTGCCGG
>JAITWD010000114.1 GCA_031285465.1 Lachnospiraceae bacterium | reverse complement strand
AACCCGGTACCGTTTAAGCCGGCGCGACCGGTTAAACGGTCGTATAAGCGGCGGATAAGATTGCTGATGAAATTTTGCGGTGTCCCTGCGGTCGATTCAGCCGTTGATGTAGACGGGACAGACGGGGCTTGGGAGGTTGGGCTTTGACTTCGGTTCTCCGCAAGCATTCTTCGGTTCTCGGCTAAACGTGCCGCACGGCTGTCCGTCAGATGGTAATTATTTAATTTGGGGTTTTCATTGATCAAAATAGGTGACCTCGCATTTTATATGTACCGTGACCGCTACCCGCACTATAGGCGCATATGGTCAAACAAAGATAGCTTGTAACTTAAACTATGAAAGTACGGAATGGTTACGATAGCTTTATTGATGTATCGGATAATTCCCCCCACAAGCTTAGGTTTTGATGAAACAAAATGCGCTTTATGCACCCACGCGGACAAAAATATCGGCAAAACAAGCCACTAAGCTTGTCTTGCCGACATAGGTTCCGGTGTACTAATAAAGCGGAGGAAATACCGATTTGATCAGTGTTTACCTAGAAGCGGTAACCCATCCCACGGCCACCCATCCCACGGCCGCCACGAGCGGTACCGCCGCAGCAACCGCGTCCTCCGGCAGCACCGCCGTAGGTGGTGCACCATTCATAGCGCTCCAGGTAATCCTCCCGATCCTCTTCATCAATAATGCCGTCATCGATCATTTCGTCCAATTGATCCTCAAAGGTGTCCTGATCCAGTAGTTCGCCATCATCATCCCACATGAAGCCATAACCTACGCCACAGCCATACCCATATCCAGATGGTGAGGTAGTAGCATTGTTTGCCGCCAGAGCTGGCATGGTCATGGATAGGCACAATGCCAACGTTCCAGCCAGTAAAAGAAATTTCTTTTTCATTCTAATTGCTCCTTTCGAAAATGTGTTTACGTGCAATTATATATTATACAATTAGCATACATCGGATTAAAGGCAATGTAAAGTAAAAAACATAGTAAAATATGTGCAAAAAGTTTTATATTACTATCAGTTTTGTCTATTTACATCAACGGAAAATAAGAATACAATGATTTTGACAGTTCCTTTGATGAGACAAAAGTATGTAATGCCAAAGGGAGACACTATCGTCCATATTTAAGGGTGTTTTGGGTAGCGTATAAAAATACAAATAGAT
The DNA here is from genome assembly GCA_031285465.1 of Lachnospiraceae bacterium. Taxonomy (GTDB): domain Bacteria; phylum Bacillota; class Clostridia; order Lachnospirales; family Lachnospiraceae; genus UBA935. The sequence continues at coordinate 3,262 of JAITWD010000114.1, read as the reverse complement.
AAATGATTGTAGCGCAATCGAAAAGGACAAGCAAATGTTGTATTCAAACAAGGATTTGAAGAAACTGATCTTTCCCCTGGTCGTCGAACAATTTCTGGGTCTCTTAGTGGGAATGGTGGATGTCATGATGCTGGCTGGGGTTGGCGAGGCAGCGGTGTCGGGAGTGTCGATGGTGGACACCATTAATATCTTAGTTATCAATATTTCAGCGGCGATGGCAACCGGCGGCGCGGTGGTGGTGGGCCATTTTATCGGTCAGAAGAATCCGGAGAATGCCGGACGGGCGGCATGGCAACTATTATATTTTGCGGGGATCATGTCGACGGTGGTGTCAGTTTTCTTTATTGCCGGTCATCAGCTCATGCTACAGACCATCTTTGGCGAGGTGGAGACGGCGGTAATGGAGAGTGCCGCTACATATTTGATCATAACGGCGGTATCGGTGATGCCACTGACAATATACAATTCCGGTTGCGCACTCTTTCGGGCAATGAACGATTCCCGGACCACCATGTGGGTGTCGTTGCTGATGAATTTGGTCAATATCGGCGGTAATGCCCTATTGATCTTTGTTTTCAAGATGGGGGTGGCCGGAGCAGCGATTGCGACAAGTGTGTCAAGAACCTTGGCAGCAGTAATAATTTTCGCGATGTTATTTAATGATAAACGCTCGATCAATATCAGACATCGGGCGACCTGGCGGCTAAAACGGGAGTATCTTGGGAAAATGCTTCGGATCGGAATTCCCAACGGGATGGAAAACAGCCTCTTTCAGTTGGGAAAAATCCTTCTGCTCAGCCTGATCTCCACCTTTGGTACGGCGGCACTGGCCGCCAATGCAGTGGGGGCGACGCTGGCAGGTTTTAACCTATTGCCACCGCTGGCCATCAATCTGGCACAACTGTCGGTAATATCGGTGTGTATCGGTGCGGGCGACTTTAAACAGGCGCGTTACTATACCAAGAAGCTGTTGGCGATTGCCATTGCTGCCACGGCGGTGATCTCGGTATTCTTATTCATTCTGGCGCCGGTGTTTCTGCGCGCCTATAATCTGAGTGCCGAGGCGGAGCGGATGGCGATCGAGATTATCCGCTTCCATGCGGTAATGGCGGTGCTGTTATGGATACCTTCCTTTTCACTGCCTAATACATTACGGGCAGCGGGGGACGTAGTGTGGCCGATGGTGGTAGCGATCGTGTCGATGTGGCTGTTCCGGATCGTGGCATCCTATGTATTGGGGAGGTATTTGGGGCTGGGTCTGATGGGGGTATGGATCGCCATGACTATTGATTGGGGATTCCGGTCACTATGCTATGTGCTTCGCTATCGAAGTAACAAATGGGTCAACATAATGAAACGGCGGTCAACTAACCATTAAGGAAAGGTGATCGAAGGAAACGCTGAATAAATCAGTATTTCCCTAAACTAATGATCTTGAGTGCGGCAGAGCCGCAGATAGGAATGATTATGAATTGTGCTAATGTAAAAGAATGTGCATGTCCGAAGCGGTCATGTGTTAACAATGGTAAGTGTTGTGCCTGTGTGATCAAGCACCGTGAAAGCGATAGTCTGCCCTTCTGTCTTTTTCCGGACAATGAGGGCGATAAGAGTATGAAAAATATGTATAAAAAACTACAGATCCGTTTTGAAGATCAAAAAAGCTTGGAGGCAGATAAATAATGAAAGTGGTCGGAGTAGTGGGATGCGGTGCTATCAGTGACATTTATTTTACTAATATGATCGGTCGGTTTGGGAATCTACAGGTGACATCATGCGCCTCAAAGGGAATGGCGTCGGCACGGAAGAAGGCAGAGCTGTATGGTTTAAAACCGGTGACTATGGAAGAGATGTTTGACGATCCGCAGATTGATATTATTGTCAATCTGACACCACCGTCAGAACATTATCGGATAATTAAGGCGGCGCTTGAGCACGGCAAACATGTCTATACCGAAAAGGTTATTACCCCCGATTTCCGACAGGCACAGGAACTGGCGGCACTGGCCGATAGGAAGCAACGGTTGCTATGCTCTGCGCCCGATGCCTTTCTGGGGGCGGCGATCCAAACGGTCAAAAAGGCGGTTATGGACGGGACGATCGGGATGGTCTCGACGGTGAATGTGGCATTGAACCGCGATATTGAGCTGCTTGCCGAGCTATTTCGCTTTACGATTGCCCCGGGAGCCGGTGTCGGATATGATATGGGGATTTACTATCTGACGGCGCTGTTATCAATTTTGGGTCCGGTGCGGGAGGTGGCGGGACGAGTGCGTACCAACCGACCGACCCGTCAGTTTACCGATCCGGCCAACCCTGATTCTGGGAAGAGCTATACGATTGAGAATGAGAATGTTATGACCGGACTGCTGGATTTTGTCGGCGGTACCCAGGGGACGGTCTGTTTAAATACCGACTCAATCTTCCCGAGCGATTCGGTGATGACCCTTTATGGAACAAAGGGAATCCTCTACGTTACCGATCCGAATGAATTCGGTGGCACGGTGCGGTTGCGGCGCAGTATGGCAGAGGAAACCGAGGAACTGGCGGTAGAGTTTGATTACACCGATAATGCCCGTGGGTTGGGGGTAGCAGAGATGGCATATGCATTAGAACAGGGGCAGAGGCCACGAACCGACAGGGAAATGGGGATTCATGCCATTGAGATTCTGGACGGGATAGTGGCGAGTAGTCATAGCGGTCGTTTCATTAAAATGGAGTCGACCTTTGCTGTGCCGGAGTTGATGCCACATAATGCGGCGACGCTATTGGGCGGTGAAGTAACCGCTTAGATGCTTATGACGGGATTATGATTTTTGAAGAATTCCGGGCATCAGCTTTTTTCTTCATCCATGAATACACTACAAAAACACCGTAAACTGCTTCGACGATGAGCCGTAGGTAATAGGGGAGACAATATCTTGACAGCGATTCCCAGATCAGCTGGAATAAGAAACCACCGATCAGAAATAGCTGGATCAACAAATGAGACTTATTTTCACGAATATGCATAAAGACATAAATTCCTGCTATCAGTGAAAACAGATATACAAAGATCATAAATGGAATGGATAACTTGAAAACAATGTGACGCAGGTTACCATTGTAAAATTGATGGAACAACTCAGGATTATCCGGTTCTCCGTTGGCAATATCATTGGTGATAATAGTTTTTCGCGCACCGAAGGTGGGATCGGTCCATTGATAGCTCATCTTCTCACCGAAAAAGCCAAGACTTCGTTCGCCAGTGCCATAATCCGCAATG
>JAITWD010000051.1 GCA_031285465.1 Lachnospiraceae bacterium | reverse complement strand
AGAACGAGAAGTTTAATTCGCTTATTTCCGCCGATACACTGCCGGACATTGTTACGTTAGGATGGTGGGAGAATCAAGTGGATGAAATGATCGAGCGGGATATGGTGTATGCCCTGAATGAACTTGCCGACCAGTATGAGCCGGCTTTTTGGGAGGTCGCCGATCAGACGGTGGTCGATTGGTACACGCGGGCGGACGGCAATATTTATTGTTACCCTAACTCATCCTATCAACCGAGCGACTATGAGGAGCATGATAATATCGGTTCGCAGCAGACCTTTCTGGTGCGGAAGGATATCTACGAAGCCATCGGCAGTCCGGATATGACTACACCGGAAGGATTTGCGGCGGCGGTAAAGGCGGCAGCGGCACAATTTCCGATGGTGGACGGCAAGCCGCTGATCCCGATCGGTGCCCAGGAATTTAATGAAACCGGCTGTGTCTCCTTCGACCAGCATCTGCAAAATTTCCTGGCAATCCCCTATGAACGGGGCGGCCGGTATAATGACCGCTATACCGATCCCGAGTACATCGGCTGGCTGAAGGTTTTTCGTGAACTGGGTGCCGAAGGTTATTTGAAAGAAGATATTTTTATCGATCAACGGACCCAGGTACAGGAGAAGCTGGCAGCCGGTCAGTATTTTTGCATGATCTACCAGTATACCGATATTGAGGAGACCCAAAAGGCACTGTATGCCAATAATCCGGAGCGGATTTATCTGGCGGTGGACGGTCCGCGCAATTCGCAGGGGGATGACCATGTTCTGCCGGGTACCGGCATCAATGGCTGGACGGTGACCCTGATCTCACGTAATTGTGAGGATCCGGAGCGGGCAATCCGCTTTCTCACCTATCTGATGAGTGAGGAGGGTCAAAGGATGACCTATCTGGGCGTTCCGGGTGAAATGTATGATACCATCGACGGTCAACCGGTCGTCAGGGAAGAGGTGGCACGGTTGATGACCACCGACCGGGCAGAATATGACCGGATTTACGGGGGTAATGTCGCCTATTGGATGCTACAGGATAATGTGGCTCAGATGCAGTGGTATCCGCCACTGGAACCACCGATGGGTCAATTGGAAGAATGGACCTATCGCTATACCAATTATCTGGGTCAATATGAGATAAATTTTGATATTAATTCACCGGAAGGAGATGCCGATCGGAAAATCAAGTTAATGTGGAGCACCATTTTGCCACAACTTTTGCTGGCACCGACCGAAGGGGAGTTTGACCGGATTTTTAATGATTTTCTTGTGGAACGGGAAGCCATGGGGTACGCCGAAGTGCTTGACGAGAGCACCAGGCAGATGCGTGCCGCCAAAGAGCGATTGGGAATGGACAACTAGTGAAGAAACTTAAAAAATGGTTCGCCAACTACAAATTAAATCAGAAATTCACCATTGTGATCATTATTTTTGTGCTGCTACCGATCGCTGCCTTTTCCTTTTTTATGTTTACCAGCATGGAAAAGAACGTCATTAACGAGCGGATGGAAAGCATGACCTACCGTATGGAAAAGAGCCACAATGCCATTATCAAAAATATTGATGCCATCAATATGTCGACCCAGTTTTTCCTAAGTGATATCGGGTTGAATAATTATCTTAAGGCGGTCGGGCAGGGGGAGGCCATTGCGCCGACCGACCTGATGAGTTTTTATAATCAGAACATCACCCTGCTGGAACGGATGGTCAATAACAATCCTGATCTCTATCAGATCCGGGTGTATGTGGACAGTCCGGATATGCAGGAAATGATGCCCATTTTATACAGGGAAGAGCGGATGCGCCAGTTAGCGTGGGCGGCGATCGGCGATGGTAGTGACGGTGAGGAGTCGCTTGCCGGTTGGAAATTTGACTACTATGACACTTTATTTAATGCAGCGACCATCAACCGTGACAAGAAGATCATGTCATCGGTGGTGGAGATGCACGATTATCAGATGGGGCAATTGGGGATCCTTGAGGTCGCTATGTATATGGAAACTATGTTTCCGCTGATCTATGAACCGGAGCAAAACACCTACAGTTGCTTTATCGATCAGGATAACCATCAATATTTTAATGAGAGCGATGGGCAGTTTCTGCCCAACTATCTGCTGGAGCCGGCGATCGGGCAGGCACTGGCGACCGGTGAGGCGACCGTTTTTTACCATCGCATCGATCAGCAGCCGATGGTGATCGGGATCCGCCCGGTTAAGGAGCTGGAGGGGGTGCTGGTCTGTTTCGATAGTCTGGACCTTGAGATGGATAATGTCAGCCGGTTGCGGATTATCTTTATTTTTATCGTTATGATCGTGATGGCAGTGCTGGTGGTCATGATCGACTATATCGTCAAGGGGTTGTTAAAACGGTTTTACCTGATCCTTAACTCCATCAGAGAGGTACAGAAGGGGGATCTGGAGGTGGTGATCACCGATTGTGGCACCGATGAAATGGGCGAATTGGGGACCCAGATCAACACCATGCTAAGGCGGATCAAGCAGTTGATGGACGATAATATTAACCGCGAGATCCTTGCCCGTGACTCGGAGATCCGGGCATTGCAGAATCAGATCAATGCCCACTTTATCTACAATGTGTTGGAATCGATCAAAATGATGGCAGAGATCGATGAAAAGTATGAAATATCCGATGCCATCACCGCGCTGGGTAAACTGTTACGTTACAGTATGCATTGGAGTGAGGACTATGTTTCGGTGGAGGAAGAGTTGGAGTATATCCGCAACTATCTGCAACTGATCAACCTGCGTTTCGACTATGAGATAACACTGGCGGTCAGCCTGCCCGATAATATCCGCATCCAGAAGATCCCTAAGATGTCGCTGCAGCCGATCATCGAAAATGCCATCTACCATGGGATCGAGCAATTGGCGGAGGACACCAGTATCTATCTGAAAGGTTTTGTCGAAGCGGGCGATTGCCTTATTGAGATCACCGATATGGGACGGGGGATGAGTGAGGAAGAGGTGGCACGCCTTTATCTTAAGATCAATGGCGAAATCGAAACCTCTGGCGGTGCCGGTAACGGTATCGGCCTAAAAAATGTTCAGGATCGCATCAAGATGGGCTATGGCGACGAGTATGGGATCAATATTGTCTCGCGGAAGGATATCTATACCAAGATTATTATCAGGATACCGCTCAATGGGTCTTCGGGACCGTAATTGGGGAAGGTAGAAAATAATATGATCAAGGGGTCAAGCGGTATTTTGCCCCCTTGATACCACGGATTACTTGTAATTCATGTCAGGCGAAAGGGGATTACAATGGA
>JAITWD010000031.1 GCA_031285465.1 Lachnospiraceae bacterium | reverse complement strand
CATCCTGCGCTTCAAGCAGACTAAGCTCATAAAACTGCTCCACCAGCATCTGCATTGCGTGGGCGCGGTTTTCAATTATTTCCCAATAAGCGGGATAATTTTCGGGATTGGTCCTAGCCATCTGAAGGTAACCGATCATCGAGGTCAAGGGGGTCCGCAGGTCATGAGAGATATTGGCGATTTGGGTGCGCAGCATTTCCTCGCGTCGCTCGGCATCGATCCGGGCGTTGGTCAGATCATCCAAGCCCAGATTAACCTCCTGACAGAGCAGATTCAGGGGTCGATGTAAAAGAGAGACGGTCAGCTTGCCGGCGATGCCCTGCCGACGCAGATCGCGCAGATTATTGCTGATCTGTGCGATCTCCCGGCGCAGTATCAGGAGCCGGACGGCAAGGAGGATAATAATGATAATGGCGATAATTAAAAGATAATTGATTATGTGATCATTCATCCGATTTAAGGTCTCCTGAATGGCTACTTAAGTTCCGTGTTTTTAAAGGTATATAGTCCCGCTGTCAGGCAGATTATGCTGGTTACCACACAGACAACAACATAGGTCAGTACCGATTCCGGGTGGGTTGACAGCATAAACTGATAAACGAACAGGCTACGGACTATTTGCCCGATAATGATGTTTTCCGAGGCGCCCATTAATTGGATGAACATAGTTAAGCACAGAAAAATGGCGATCAATATCCCGCTGATAGCACCCGGTTTTTTGATGAGCATTGCAAACAATACACACAAACTGCCAAAGGTGACGTAACCAAGTAAGGTCAGCACTATGGTGCGGAGGATATGGAGCAGGATGTCGGTATTGATCGGTCCAAACCCTTGAATGGCGGTGACATAGATGGTCGCGACTAAAGGAAGCAGGATCAGAATTACCGACAGCCCAAGCATAAAGACAATGACTTTGGCTAGGAAGATCTGCGTCCGGGAACATCCGTTGATAATAGCATTGCCGAAGGTCCGATGGGAAAATTCATTCCCGATAAAAAATGAGGTAAAGATGCCCGCCATAACCCCAACGATTTGTGGTTCGGTGATAAATTCCATCAAAACATCATAGCCGGTCATGGGGGTGCCGCTTAGTCCACCGAGGGCGACTCCGGTCACTCCCAGGAGGAGACCGATGCCCAAAGAGCAAAGCAGAAAGATTTTGTAGCCCCAGGGGGTTAACAGTTTTATTGCTTCAGATTTTAATAATTTTCCCATATTTAATTGCCTCCGATCAGTTTTAGATAATAGTTTTCCAAGGTGCCACTGTTAGTAGACAGTTCCGATAAAGAAAGACCATGGTCGATCAGGGTCGCAGCTACCAGATTGCTTTGCCCAAGATGGTCATACAGTCGGATCTGCTTATCGGGCAAAATCTCATAATCATAAGTGTTTAGCTTGGTTTCCAGAATGGTGGTGGCACGGTTGACATCGTCCACCCGGATCGACAGATACTGCCGGCATTTTTTGTCAAGCTGCTCGAGGGTCAGTTGCTCAAGCATTTGCCCTTTATGGATAAAGCCATAGCAGGTGGCAAGCTGATACAACTCACCGAGGATGTGGCTGGAGATCAGGATCGTGGTGCCCCGTTCCCGATTCAGTCGCTTTAGTAGTTCACGGAGTTCCACGATTCCGACAGGGTCAAGTCCGTTGACCGGTTCGTCAAGCACTAAGAAGGCCGGTTCACTTAGTAAAGCCATCCCCAGACCCAGCCGTTGTTTCATTCCCAATGAAAAATGGCGGAGCTTCTTTTTACCGGCATCAGCCAGGCCGACGATATCGAGGGTCTCACCGATCCGTTTTTTGTCCGGCAGACCTTGCTGCAGACGAGCGATCTCCAGATTCTGCGCGGCACTAAGGTCAGGGTGAAAGGCGGGAGTCTCGACGATAGCACCTAACTGCCGTCGCTGCCTGGTCAATTGCGCGGGCGTTTCACTGCCAAAAAGGGAGAGCGTGCCCTCGGTCTGGGTAGCAAAACCGGCAATAATGCGGATCATGGTTGTTTTGCCGGCACCGTTTTCGCCCACAAAGCCATAAATGCTCCCGGCGGTAATTTCCATGTTGACATGATCGAGCGCACGGGTATCACGATATTTTTTGGTTAAATTTTGGGTTTTAAATACTGTTTCGTTCATATTGGTAGCCATTCCTTTCTTAAATTAGTGTCACCTTCTGAATCTTATTATGAAGGGGGCGGCTAAAGAAAATCTAAACCGTTATCTAAAGAATTTCTAAAGTAACACTGATTAAAGCGTTTCCCTAAAGTAGCGAATCATCCAGTTTATATCCCATATTCCAGACGGTTTTGATCAGATCAAGACCTATTTTTTTGCGCAAATTACTCATATGTGTGTTGATGGTATCGTTGTCGTAGCTATATTGCTCCCCCCAGACACTCTCGTAGAGATTTTGTTTGGAAAAAATCTTGGCGGGGTTTTTTATAAGTAGATATAAAATGGCATATTCTTTAGCGGTCAGGTTGAGCGGTCGTCCCGAAACGGTTGCTGTTTTAGCGGTCGGGTCAATCGTGACCGGTCCAAAGGCCCGCGCCGGTTCCACCAGATTGGTTCCAGCATGATAACGTTTGATATGGGCATGTATCCGCGCCAACAGCTCATCTAAATCAAACGGTTTGGTCAGATAATCATCGGCACCCAGCGCAAATAGTTCGACTTTATTTTGGGTCAGTCCTTTTGCCGACAGGACTATGACCGGGACCTGGGAGGCTTCGCGCAGTTGTTTTAAAACCACATCGCCGCTTTTATAAGGCAACATTAAATCAAGTAAAAGACAATCAAAGGAGGCGGTGAGCGCCTGATGCAGCCCCTCCGGGCCGTTGCCGGCGACCTGCGTGCAGAAACCGTTCCGGGTTAAGTATTCGGACAGCATGGTGGCAATTTCCTTATCATCTTCAATTATTAAGATCCGGTATGAAGGTTCAGATTGTTGTATGGACATGTTTTGCGCTCCATTAATTTGATGGTAAGTAACGGTTCAATAGTTCGGTAGGTTTACGATGCTGATGGTGAGAAAATTTGTGGAGGGGAAGTAAAAGTCCCAACGGATTTGCAATTTATGGAAACAGTATATCAAATAACCAGGCAATTATAAAGCATAAATGTGAATTAATGTAGAAAATTTTTCCATGCGGGATTATATTTTTTATGTCAGAAAATATAGTGGAGCGACCCTTTTTACACAGGAAGAGGCGATGGGTGGATGAGGTATTGATGGTAGACATTTGGGATGGAAAATGATAAAATGTGTTAGGAATTTACTGAAGATTTTTCGAATTTTTATTTAGGCAGTTTCGCAGATAAAATCTGCGAAATGCATGGGGATAAAATGGAGGAAGCAGTCTATGTCATTTTTAGATAACCTGGGGAAAATGGTCAAAAAGGTGCTGGTCAAAGAGGGCAGTGATTCGATCGAAGAAGCGATCGAGGAGTTAAGGAAGCGTAATGCTCAGGCCTTCCCGAGTGATCAGGCGGGCAATCCGGAAAGTAGTCAGCAGACCTTCGCAAGCAATCGGGCAGACGAGCAGGCATCCGACCGGTCAATGTCGCTAAGTAAAGATGGTGACACGACGAAGGATACCCGTCAACGATGGGATCCCAATCGGGTAAATCCGGGTAATAACCGGAACGCCCTTAAAAAGTGGTCGAAGAATTATAAGCGTTGTCCCAATTCGCTCACCAATGGTGATATTTTTGAAAATTTCAAGACCCTATTGCTCACCGACTTTAGCAGCTTCGAGATCCGTCAGGATATCCCCGCCACCGAGATCGGTGGCCTACCGGCTTACTATCCGTACACCTTTGGTCTGTATCGGGAGGGCGAACCGCAGCTTTTCATAATGCTGACCATCGCCGGCAATCAGTATTACCAAAAAGCGCATCGCGAAGCGAGAGAGCTTTGTGCTCAGAAAAATATTAAGTATCTTAATTTTTTCTGTCATTTTCAGAATGAACGCTATTATGTGTATAACCGGATTCGGGAAAATCTGTAAGATTAGTAGTTTGAAGGTGTGGTAATCGGGAAAGGGGAAAGTAATGTAAATTACACCTGCAGTGGGGCGAAGCACACTCTATATGAGACGCCATCAAAGATGACGTCGCATATAATAAGGTTTTGCAGGTAACTGAGATGTGTTTAGTCCGGTATAATCATGAATATCATGATTTCAAATTAATTCCCCTTTCCTTATTATGATTGGGGTGTCAAAAGCCACTTTCTAAGAAGCAGATATTTATTTGTACCTTGAAAATT
>JAITWD010000143.1 GCA_031285465.1 Lachnospiraceae bacterium | reverse complement strand
CTTCTTTGTGGCGGTTGAGTTCACTGGCGTGGAAGGTAAATATGTCCCCATCAGTGAGACCGTTCGTGGCTTTAAAGAAATACTTGAAGGCAAGCATGATAATATTCCGGAGAGCTACTTCTTAAATGCCGGTGGCATTGATGATGTTCTGGCCCGGATGAAATAGGCCGGACAGGAGGCAAACGTTATGGCAGATAAAAACTTATTTGAATTAAAAATAATTACTCCCGATCGGGTTTTTTATGAAGGTCAGGTTTCAATGGTAGAATTTAATACCAGTGAAGGCGAGATTGGCGTATTGGGCAATCATATCCCGTTGACGGTTGTAGTTGCACCCGGAGTTATGACCATTACTGAAGAATTAGCCGAAACCGAGAGAAAAGAGGCTGCTCTTCACGCCGGTTTTGCCGAGATATTGCCTGATAAGGTAACCATCCTGGCAGAAATCGTCGAATGGCCGAATGAAATTGATGTGAAACGGGCCGAATCAGCCCGTGAGCGGGCCGAGGAACGGATTGGTCGTCGTTTGAGCGAAACCGATCTGGCACGAGCAGAGACGGCTCTGCACCGTGCAGTTGCGCGAATCAATGTTGTAAGCAAATAATTAACCTAAAATTGCCGCTTAATTGCGGCGATTTTTGTTTTGAAATTTTTGTTTTAAGATAAAGGGCTTTGCTCAGTAGCGGATAGGAATTAAAAAAAGGTAAAGGAGAGGACCGTTATGGGTGTTGATAAAAAGGGGGCAGAGATGACCATCGATCAAGTTGTGGAAAAAGCCGGTTTGATCAGAGCAAATATGGCCCGCGTAATAGTCGGTAAGGAGGATACGATCCATCGGATAATGTGTGTGTTATGTGCTGGAGGTAATATTTTACTGGAGGATGTGCCGGGAACGGGCAAGACCAAGCTGGCTAAAACACTGGCAAAGTCCATCGGTGGCATCTTTTCCCGGATCCAGTTTACGCCCGATCTTTTGCCCAGTGATATTACCGGCATTAATGTCTATAATCGTAAGGAAAATGATTTTGTTCTACGCAAAGGACCGGTTTTTACCAATATCTTGCTGGCCGATGAAATAAACCGGGCGACACCGCGGACGCAGGCAGGTTTGCTGGAGTGTATGGAGGAGCGACAGGTCACTATTGATGGTGTCGGCTATGAATTGAGCCATCCATTTTTTGTTATTGCCACCCAGAATCCAATCGAAACGGCCGGTACTTATCCGTTGCCGGAGGCCCAGTTGGATAGGTTTATGATGAAAGTATCGCTTGGAGCACCGGATAAACAAGAAGAGATGGCAATCTTGGAACGTTTTATGAATATCGATGCTACTGCCGATCCGTTTGAAGCATTGACCGCTGTAGTCAGCATAGATGATGTTGCTTTGATGCAACAGGCTGCCGATCGAGTTTATGTTCATCCGGTTATCCGCGAATACATTGCTGATATTGCAGCAGCTACCCGAACATCGGCCGGTATAATCATGGGCGTGAGTCCCAGGGCATCGCTGGCGTTATTGCGCTGTGCGAAGGTTCATGCGGCTTTTGCTGGGCGTGAATATTGTATTCCGGATGATATCAAGGCACTTGCGGTTCCGGTGCTTGCCCATCGGTTAATTCTTAATTTTGGCTATAAGAAGAGTAAAGATAATGAATACAAGATAAAGGAAATATTGTCATCGGTAAACACACCAACCGAAAATTTTAGCAGGGGTTAAGGATTATGACGATTGTTTTGATCGGTTTACTTGCGGTGTTGTCCTTCTTTTTCCAGAAGTTATTATATCAGAAGATATGGAACCGCTCGGTGTTGGTCAAGCTGGAATTTGCTGATGAATCGGTCTTTGCTGGTGGGACAACCGTTCTTAACGAGACGGTGGAGAATAGAAAATGGCTTCCGCTTACCGTCTTAAAGGTTAAATTTCAATGCTCAAATAGTTTAATATTTGAAACCGATGATAGCTCGACCGTGTCGGATCTTTATTATCGGAATGATCTTTTTTGTCTGCTACCCTATCGCCGGATCATTCGTGGTCATACTATTCACTGCCCTAAGCGTGGATATTATGGTATCAATGGTATTGATCTGGTGGGAGCCGATTTGTTTCTCTCAACTGAAATGGTGGAAAACCGTTTAGGTGAAGCCTACTTACATGTACTACCAGCCATTTGGGAAACCGATGAGTTGATCACCGTGGTCCGGAAGATCAATGGAGAAATAGCCGCCCGTCGCCATTTAGTAACCGATCCTTTTGCCTTTCGTGGTATCCGGGAATATACCCCTTTCGATGAAGTAAAAAGTATCAATTGGAAAGCGTCGGCGAAAACCGAGGAATTGAAGGTTAACGTTAATGACTATACCTCAGTAGGTGCCGCCAACCTTTATCTTAATTTGTCTGACCGGCAAAGCATCTGGCAGGAGGATCAGTTGGAAAAGGTTATTAGCATTGGTTGTTATTTGGTGAAAGCACTTTTGGAAAAGGGCAATAATATTTCACTCTATACTAATGGTCGGGATGGTATGAATAGCGAGATCCAAGGCATTAACGCAGTCGGTGACAGCGGACAATTGGAACAAATCTATCGGATGATGGCGCGTATTGATTTAAAGCAACCGCCATTACCCTTTGAGCAACATTTCAAAGCTAATTTAGATGGATCAAGTGATCGTTTGGCAGTGATCATAGCTTCCGATTACCATGAAGATTTTCAGACCTTTTTAGGTCAAATAAAAGGAGGATTCATTTGGATATGCCCATGCGTAAAGAGCGGTGAGGTACCCATCAAAGAAGAATTAGTAGTACATACGATACTTATTCCTGACCAAAAATGATAGGGAGAGTTTCACAATGGAAAAGAAAATACAACATATACGCAATGGAATTGCCGAGCTGCTGGTCTACCTCATTTTTGCGATGGTGGAGCAGTTTATTTTTGTGGTGTTATTCGGTAAAGCGCCTGGCTTTTGGCGACTCTTCTTTCCGCTCATCGTGCCACTGCTGTTTTATGTTGTCCGCTGCCGGATACACCGGTTTTGGCTCTTTTTAGTGTTACACCTGCTTGCGACGATATTAATGTCAATTTTTTATGGTAGGACAATAGTGGAAAAGGTCATTTTAGGGATTGCAACCTTTATTCAGATGATTATTTCATTGTCCATTCGAATTGCGGTATTTACCAGTCCGGAACGCAAAGATTATGGTGTTCATGTGGTTTCGCCGGTTGCCAGCTTGATTTTTGCCACTATTTTACTATTAATAAGAAGCGAATCGGGACTGGCGCCATTTGTAATTGTTTATATTATTGGATACTTTATTTATTACTATCTGACCCAATATATTCATTACATTGGCATGAATAAAAGAACAACGGGGACGATACCGGTAAATGAAATTTTTAAGACCGATCTATATTTAGTCGGAGGGTTTACAATTATCTGTGGGATTATGATGGCGGGGATAGCCGGTCGATCCAACCAAACAGGCCTGTTTGGCGTGGTATTGCAATTGGTCAGACAAATATTTTTTTCTCTTTTCAATTTGATCAATGCGATCCTGCCCAGTCCATTTATTAATAGTGTCACTCAGGATCAACCGTTACCGGCGAATGATATCTACGGTATGTTGCCGGTAGAAGGTCCAAGCTGGTTTGTCTATTTTTTAAATGGTTTATTCCTGCTTATCGGAATAGCGCTCATGCTACTGTTGCTTGCGGTGGGGATATATGGGATTGTTGTTTTGTTTAGAGCAGTTTTTGCCAAGCAGGTTGGTCCAGGGCAGCAAATATATCAATCGGAGGTAGGCGATACCGTTGAGCGATTGGAGCGTAAATCGAGGTCAGAAAAAGGTGAAGGCGGTTATGCCCGTACGCCCGAAGAAAAAATTCGCAAAGCATTTCGTAATTGTATGTTACGGGGGTTAGGACGCAAGCCGGAGCAGGAAATGGTGAAATGGTTACATTCGGCGACTGCCAGGGAGTTGTTGGTTTATTTTAATGGTGAAGAGGGTATAAATAAATTTATTGAGTTATACGAGAAGGCGCGATATACAAAAGGGCTATGCACAAATGATGATGTCCGGGAGGCGCGTCGGTTAGCCCGTCGCGTGAATGTGACAATCAAAACCGGATCAAATGCATATGATAGTGGTAAAGAGGTAAGGAAGCTATAAATATGTATGATCGCAGGGTATTACCATTTTATATGACCTATCCGTTGCCGGTCGGTTACCGGGAAGAGGATACGGCAATAAAAGATTTGGAGTACTTACAGCAGTTGTATCCGGCTGAAGCCAGAAAATGTCATAAAACAGTGATGGCGGCACTGAATCGGCTGGATTACGATGGCAGTATGATATATGATGAATATCCCGACCGGTGGCAGCTTCATCGATTATCCAGAGAGGTATTGGAGATAATGAAGCGGGAAGCGGAAGAAAATTGTCCTGAGCAGACCTGCCCGCCCGAGAAGTGGGAATGGATGGCCGATATGATCCATTTGGTATTACTTAATGAAATACTTAGACGTCGACATTGTCCGCGAAGAGGTTTTTTAAATTTCTAGTTGTGGTTTTGGTATATAGTGGGTAAAATATAGTCAGGCCGTTATAATCGGCCTGGCTTATTTTATGTACACAGATATGTAAAAGGCAAACATAAAATATTCACTTCGGAGAATACTGGCCTGAGCATCAGAAGTTAGAAGTGGAAAATGACTTCTGACAGGCAAAAATATCTGGCGCGATTAGGCGGGAAAAGATTCCCCAAAAGTGAGCGTTGATAAACATAATGATAAAGAGGACCAGGTGAGAAATAGATGAAGAAGACGTTACTAAAAAGTTTGATATTGATTGGTGTTTTTATTGTGGCCCTATATCTGGTCAGCAGTTTGATGAACCAGGGAAACAGTGATATGACGGCACAGATGGGCTCAGCAACCTATCCGTTGATTTATATTATGGCTAATGGGCAGCCGATCAATGAGCTGCACGGATATGCGGAAACTATGGAGAGCAATTACCTGCGGGAAAGTCTGACCCCACTAGGAGAAGGACGTAGCTTA
>JAITWD010000319.1 GCA_031285465.1 Lachnospiraceae bacterium | reverse complement strand
GAAAAACTGACCGCCATACTACAACAGAATAATATTAAATCGGTCACGATCGTCCGTATGGAGGTCCCCTGCTGTGGTGGTCTCTTACAGGCCGTAAAGGCTGCGCTTTCATCCTGTGGCAAAATGATTCCATGGCAGGTGGTCACCCTTTCATGCGACGGACAGATTTTAGAGAGTAACTGATTTAATCAACCTTTCCCTAACCGTACTTACCGGATGCTATATGCAACGACATGAGAATTGTCGTTGCATATTTATTTTCACCGCTAAAACATACCGCCAAAACATACCGCCAAAGGCGACACAAATAATAAGTTTGTATAATTGAGTGGATTTAATTGGTCACAGCTTTGCCCGACAAACCGTTGTAAAACTCGCCTAATCATGATAAAATATTATACGCATAGCATAAATCAGTGTAATTATTTGTAAATTTTTTTAAGTCAAAGGACATGTGTCAATTAACAATACTAATAAATATAATACTTTATAGTAATCTAAAATATATGATGATGTAAGCTATTTACGTAATTTCTTCCTAAGGAGCACCGGCGATGAACGACAATACTAATTCGGAAAATAAAGATAATGCAAACCCTTCTCTCCCTGAGGATCAGAACCCTTCTCTGACAAATACTGACAATAACAATAATAATATCTGCAATGATCATCAGCACACCCTTCTAAAAAACATCTTAAATGGTATGGAAGCGCTAATTTGTGTATGCGACTCTGAGAGCTTTGATATTCTTTTTCTTAACGATAGCATTCGGGCTTGTTTTGGGATTGACCACAGCGGTGTCGGACAGAAGTGCTACAAGGTTTTGCAGGGTTTGAATGAACCCTGTGACTCCTGTCCCCATCATCAGATAAAAGAAACTAATAACGCGATTGTATGGGAACACCGTGAACGGATCAGGAACCGGGTGCTAC
Source organism: Lachnospiraceae bacterium (assembly GCA_031285465.1). GTDB lineage: Bacteria > Bacillota > Clostridia > Lachnospirales > Lachnospiraceae > UBA935. The sequence continues at coordinate 2,082 of JAITWD010000319.1, read as the reverse complement.
ACAAAACGGCGCGACTGATCGACTGGCCCGGCGGGAATAAGGCCCATCTTGAGTATGCCATTGATATCACTGAATTACGAGAGGCCCAGGAAACGTTAGAGCATCAAAATAACCTTCTCCAAACGGTAAATCAGGTATCCGCCATCCTGCTCCAGTCCAGTACCGATTCTTTTGCGCGTAATTTACTGCATTCGATGAGTATTATGGCCGAGGCGGCACAGGCTGACCGGGTCTATATCTGGAAAAATCACACCCGCGATGGTGGTCTTTTTTGCACCCAGATCTATGAGTGGTCGGAGGGCGCGGAACCACAGCAGGGCAAAGATCTGGTACAGGAGGTATCCTATCAGGAGGTTATGCCGTCATGGGAAGACACCCTTTCGCAAGGGGATTGTATCAATGGTCTGGTCAGTACCCTTACGGCGAGTGAAAAAGCAATTCTGTCTGCCCAGGGCATTCTTTCCATCCTGGTCGTACCAATCTTCTTAAAGGAACATTTTTGGGGCTTTGTCGGTTTTGATGATTGTCATAAGGAACGGGTGTTTACCGAGGCCGAAGAGACCATTTTGCGTTCGGCCAGCGAATTGATCGCCAACGCTTTTATCCGCAACAATATGGAAAAAAATATCCGCGACCTGGAAAAAGAAGCGGACAAAATATACTATGATCCATTGACCGGCATCTACAACCGACGTTTCCTCGATGAACAGCTTAAGCAGCTAATGCCTCAGTTATCAGCTACCGGTGCGGTCCTTAGTGTGCTGATGATCGACATTGACTTTTTTAAAAATTATAACGATACATATGGACACAGTATGGGCGACTCCTGCTTGAAAACGGTTGCCGATACGCTCAAGAATACCCTTACCGGCATGGATGATTTTGTGGTTCGTTATGGTGGCGAGGAATTTGTCATTGTTTTGCCCAATACCTATGAGGACCGTGGGCGTATGATCGCCGATCGGGTTCTGACCGCCATCGGTCAGTGTGCGATACCACATGCACAAAATGATGCCGCCGATCATGTCACCGTTTCGGTCGGTGTTGCCACCGGCCGGGTAGAACCGGGGCACTCATTTGATGATTACATCCGCTATGCCGATGAGATGTTATATAAATCCAAGCAAAACGGACGAAACCGTTACTACTTTACCGGTCTACCCAGTAAAATCCCCTCTTTATCGGAACGGAATGAATATGCCCGGAAGCTTAGCAATGCACTATCGGGCATTACCAAGCTCCCTACCCTCTCCTCGGGGATGCTGGAGGATGCCGCCAAGATCATTGCGGAAATCGGTTGCCGTACGCTGGAAACCTATCGGATCGGTGTCTGGCTGATGGCTAAAAATTCAAACTATTTGGAGAGTGTTGCCTATTATGATGCTTCCAGGGAAGAACACTCCATCCAGGATGATTTTGACCTCTCCGCCCGTGGCCAATACGTAAACCATCTGCGCTCCGAGCGTCTGCTGGTTATCCCCGACCTAAGTCAGCCCAATCCGTTGACTGACTGTATCGCCGATTATGATTCCAATATATGCGCCCTACTGGATGCACCCATCCGTATCAGCGGAGAATTGACCGGTGTGGTCTGTATTGAGCAGGATCGCAGTGATCGTTATCCGGGGCGGCGTGAATGGACGATCGAAGAACAGAACTTTGCCGGCTCACTTGCCGATCTGATGGCACTTGCCATTACAAGTACCGAGCGGCGGTAGACATGAAATTGCGCCGGAAGAATGAATCTGTGATTCATTCTTCTAAACGAGACTTAGAAAATGTTGGGCTCGGTACTTTCGAGCCTTACTTTTTCTTCTCGTTTTCGTACTTCCAAACAGCAACTGCCATTGGAATTTTTCCTTCAATATAGACGTATTGGCAATCGGAAAAGCCAATCCTGCCAAGGAAAGATTTATACTCCTTCGCCGCCAATTCCAGCTTAGGCGCAAAGCCCAGGAGGCGGTACAATCTGACCATCAGCCGGGGCAGCCCACGCAGTCCCTTAGTAAAGCTGATCGGTAGGATCACCATCGAGCGCGCGACCCGCCGAAGCTCTGCCGCCGCCTTCTCCGGCTCCTCGAT
>JAITWD010000244.1 GCA_031285465.1 Lachnospiraceae bacterium | reverse complement strand
CGCACCCATCGGACCCATTGCACCAGTCGCACCCATCGGACCAACTGCACCGGTTGCGCCCATCGGACCCATTGCACCAGTCGCACCCATCGGACCAGCCGGACCATCAATACCCGGATTACCCTGCGGGCCGGTCGCGGCTATCCCCAGATCTTTGTCACCGACGAACCAATTGCCATTATCGCCAATTCTCGCGGTGGGAACATGAACGTGTAAATTTGCTGAACTATAACCCTCTGTCATTTTTTATTTCTCCTTTGTCTCGTTTTTTATGGACATGCGCACGTCCTATAACAAGACTATCAGATTGTTCGCGCCACTGGTTACCCTTTTGATTTTCCTTTTGATTTTCCTTTCCATTTTTCTGACTTAATTGCTCAATTACAGTCTGAAAGAACAAAAGTGCGCTTCATGCACTCGCGCGGACAAATATCCTGGGTAGCGCGCTTTTGTTCCGCGCGCATAGCTGCGCATCGGTTTTATATCATCGGAGCATTTTCCTATGATATAAAAAACTGGCATTAATGCCTGGGTCGGACCAAAGACAAAATCCGAGGCAAAATGCCTCGGATCAATGGTTTTAATTCAAATATTAATAGAGATTAATTGGGGAAACGCTTTAATTAATGCTCCTTAGGATTAGTGCTTTTCTTCCCCGCAATAGATCGCCACCGCATCCCGCAGGAATACTGCACAGCCGGGGGCTATTTTATCGTAGTATGCGCCGAAGCGTTCGTCATCGACATACATCTGGGTCACGCCCAGGTGGGCTTCGCGGCTATATTCCGGCCAAAAGTAACTTAGCCACTGGCGGTGGAGGTCACACGCCTTCTGTGCCGTTTCACTGGCGGGATCGCCTTGGCTAAAGGCCTCTTTTAATGCCTCCTGATAGGCCGCTGACAGTCGCTCGGTTTCGGCATATTGTTCTGCGGTCATGCCACGGACCTTGGCATTGGATGCTTCGATGGTATCCTTATCATATTTTTGACGAAGTTCATCACCGTATTGCTCTTCATTTTTGTCGACAAGGTTATTGATAAAACCTTTAAATTTTTCCTGATCACTCATTATTAGTTCTCCTTTCTTTGCTTTGATAGTTTTTTCCACGTTGCTGATCAACTGGTCCAGACGGCTTCGCTTGGCAACCAGCGCTGTCAGGTGTCCATGCAGTGTGTCTTCGGCGCTATAATCGTCGGCCGACAATAGCTTGGCGATTTCTTCCAGAGGCATATCCAGTTCACGGTATAATAAAATCTGCTGGAGGCGATCGACCTCCGGCTGACCGTAAATACGGTATCCATTGCTGATGCGGGTAGGGACTAAAAGACCACATTGATCGTAATAACGCAGGGTACGGGTGGTGATTTTGGCTAATTGAGCCAGTTTGTTAATGGTATATTCCATATACGCTCCTTCCTTACAATGTCATCATATACTATTACGTAGCGTCAATGTCAATGGCTTTTCTATGATTTTATTTATAATTATTATCGAGCAATTTTTATCGAGCGCAATTAGGAAGTACCGATTTATTCAGTACTTCTTTAAATTATTAAAAGGAACTTCATCGTAACATAATGAGCTAGATAAAACGACGATCATCATGTCATTTCATCTAGCTCATTTAAAAAACAATGATTTAATCAGTTTTTCCTTAGATCAGATCGATCGCCTCACGGACGGTGCGGACACCGATCAGTTTTATGCCTTTATTTTCCTTAAGGATAGCCGCGCAGGCACCCAGACAGGCATGGGGCAGAATACAGGTCGTAAAGCCAAGACGCTCGGCTTCTTGTACCCGCAGCGCCGGCATACTGACCGAGCGGACCTCTCCGCTTAGACCAACCTCGCCAAAGACGATCATTTTATCGTCCACCGGACGATTTTTGAAGCTGGAGGCGATCGCCATCACGATCCCCAGGTCGAGTGCCGGTTCGACTATTTTCATACCACCGGCAAGGTTGACGTAGGCATCACAGGAGGCCATTTGCAGACCCAGTCGCTTCTCCAGCACTGCCATCAGCAGGTTGACGCGGTTTAAGTCGGTGCCGGTGGTCTGACGGCGGGGAATGCCAAAATTACTCTGGTACACTAGGGCCTGTATTTCAATCAGAATGGTTCGGGTACCTTCAAGGGAGCACGCCACCACCGATCCGCTGGCACCCTCCGGTTTGCCTGAGAGCATATATTCGGATGGGTTGGTCACCTCGACCAGACCTTCATTCCTCATTTCAAATACGCCGATTTCGTTGGTCGAACCAAAGCGGTTTTTTACCCCCCGTAAGATCCGGTAGGCCGCATGACGATCGCCCTCGAAGTAGAGGACGGTATCCACCATATGCTCTAAGACCCTGGGACCGGCCACCGTTCCTTCCTTTGTGACGTGACCGACAATAAATATGGTTACCCCCAGTCCCTTGGCCAATTTTAATAGTAGCGCCGTCGACTCACGCACCTGTGACACGCTACCAGGTGCCGAAGATATTTCCTCACTGTACATGGTCTGGATCGAGTCAATGATCACCACCTGCGGCTGTATCCGCCGGATCACCCCTTCGATCACGGCAAGATCGGTTTCACACAAAAGCTTTAGTTGCTCGGTGAAATCACCGATCCGATCGGCTCTGATCTTGATCTGTTTAAGGGATTCTTCGCCCGATATGTAGAGGATCTCCCGCCGATCATTAGCTAATATCTGTCCGACCTGCAAGAGCAGGGTTGACTTACCGATCCCCGGATCACCGCCCACCAGAATAAGGGAACCGGGAACGATCCCGCCCCCCAGCACCCGATCTAATTCGTCCATCTTGGTGGTTATCCGTTCTTCCTGCGACATCGTTACCGCTGTCAAGGCTGTCGGTTCGACACCGGGCACTCGACCGCCACCGCCACCGGATGAGGTACTTTTACCCTTGACCGCCTTTTCCTCGACAAAGGTATTCCATTCCCGGCAGCCCGGACACTGACCCATCCATTTGCCCGATTCATGTCCACAGTTTTGACAGAAAAATATTGTATCCTTTTTTGCCATTTTATTCTCCATGCATTTCGCAAGTTCTACTTGCGAAACTGCTTAAATCAAAAGTGAAAAATCTTTGATTTTTCACACTATTCCTCGTCTTTCATACTTCTAAACATGCCTTAAAGCGGCACAAACAATACGTAAATGCCCTACTCCACACACCGGCAGCAGGTGACTGGGATCACCTGTTGCCGGCTATAGAGTACGGCATCTTTATTACTACTATTAAGTGTGCTTTTGACCGTCAATATAATTCGTCAAAATCAGTTATCACTTAACTATTTCAAGATCTTAACATTGACCTCGCCATCACCGGCCAGTTCAACTCCAACATTTAATTTTCCACTAAGATTGGTTTTCATCGCCCCGACCGATTCACCATTGATTATCACCTGATAAACGGTTTCTTCGGAAAGTCCTACGGTAATCTGGGCATCTTCATCCCCTTCAACGTCAAATGCAAGACCTTCTTCGGTCTCTTTAAAATTGCCAACACTGGTTCCCGGTACCGATTCATAAACAAACAGTCCGTTCTTTTCCAATTTGGTCATTTTCTTATAGGTCTTAACCTTCCACAAATCCCCGTTAAATTCAAAATCTTCCAATTTTGCTTTGCTTTCCAGTTTATGGTTGCCGAAGCTGATGGTTCCGTCCGCACCGGCACACATTAATTGCTCCACTACTGCCATTTTTATCTCCTCCTTGTGTTTTGTTGATCGGTATATATAAAAGGCCCTTTAGGTGGCTTTTTATATAGAAAATCTTTTGTGCTAGTTCTTTATTTCCACTTCTTCCTGTTTCTTTGCTTCTAACTTATTTACCTCTAACTTCTTTACTTCCAACCGCTTTGCCTCTAAATTCTTCACCTCAAAAACCACTTCATTTTTCTGGAACCCGGCATTAACCTGATCACCGGCTTTAACCCTGCCGGCAAGGATCTCTTCGGCAAGCTTATCTTCCACGACGGTCTGTAATGCCCGTTTTAGTGGTCGGGCACCCATCTTCGGCTCAGAATATTTTTCGACGATATGGGCTTTTAGGGCATTACTGATGGAAAATTTGATATTCATCTGATTGCGGCAGCGTTTAATGATATTCTCTGATAACAGTACCGTAATCTTGGTCATCTCCTCTTTATCCAGCGGATGAAAAACCATTATCTCATCAATCCGGTTGATAAATTCCGGTTTGAAAAGTTTCTTAACCTCTTCCATAACCCCTTTTTTCATTTTATCATAATCCTGCTCCTTGGTGGTCTGAGCACTGAAACCTAAGTTTTTCGGATCAACGATCCGCTGTGCCCCGGCATTGGAGGTCATGATCAGGATGGCGTTTTTAAAGCTGACCTTCCGTCCCTTGGAATCGGTAATATGACCATCATCAAGAACCTGTAACAGAATATTAAAAACATCGGGATGGGCCTTTTCAATTTCATCAAATAGCACAACCGAATAAGGATTCCGCCGGATTTTTTCACTTAACTGGCCACCTTCATCAAAGCCGACATAACCCGGTGGGGAACCGATCATCTTAGAAACCGAATGCCCCTCCATATATTCTGACATATCGACCCGTATCAAAGCACCTTCCGAACCAAACATTGCTTCGGCGAGTGCCTTACTAAGTTCGGTCTTACCGACACCGGTAGGACCTAAAAACAAGAAGGAACCAATCGGACGGTTGGGATCTTGTAAGCCGACCCGACCCCGGCGCATGGCTCGTGAAACGGCCGAAACCGCTTCTTTTTGCCCAATAACCCGTTTATGGAGGATTGATTCCAATTTGAGCAGACGCTCACTTTCCTTTTCGGCAAGCTTCTTGACCGGTATTTTAGTCCAGATACTCGCCACCTCTGCGATGGCATTTTCATCCACCACATTAGGCAGACCGACCTGTTTTCGCTCGTTCCGCTCTTTAATCTTCTCATATTTTTTGATCAACAGGCTCTGATCGCGTTTGATCTCACGGGCCTGTTCATACTCACCTAATTTTAGGACATTTTCAATCTGCTCATCCATCATCTCGATCTCAGAGACCAATTTCTTCTGATGATCGGGTACATAAGCAATCTTAAGACGCACCGCACTGGCCGCCTCGTCGATCAGATCGATCGCCTTATCGGGCAGGTTACGGTCATTGATATAGCGCTCCGACAGCAATACCGCCGCCTCAATGGCATCCTCGGTAATTTTGGTCCGATGATGTTCTTCATATTTGAAAGCAATCCCTTTAAGGATCCGGATGGCCTCCGCTGCCGTTGGCTCTCCCACGTTGACCGGCTGAAAACGGCGTTCCAATGCGGCATCACGCTCAACATATTTATGATATTCGGTAATGGTGGTGGCACCGATCAATTGGATTTCGCCACGTGCCAGTGATGGTTTCAGAATATTGGAGGCATCGATCGCTCCTTCAGCACCACCTGCACCAATAATGGTATGCATTTCATCGAGAAATAAAATGACATTACCGTCATCAATCACCTCTTTGATCACCTTCTTAATCCGCTCTTCAAACTCGCCCCGGTACTTACTGCCGGCAACCATACCGGACAGATCAAGGGTCAACACCCGCTTATTTTGCACTGTGAATGGTACATCACCCAACACGATCCGGTTGGCAAGCCCTTCAACCACCGCCGTCTTACCGACCCCCGGCTCACCGATCAAACAGGGATTATTTTTGCTGCGGCGACTCAATATCTGCACCACCCGTTGGATTTCTTCCTCACGCCCGATTACCGGATCCAGCTTACCGCTGGCCGCCAGTGCGGTCAGATCGCGGCTATACTGCTCCAGCACCGAACCGCCCTTTTTCTTATTCTGTTTTTTGAAGAGGTCTTCTTTATATTGGGTGGGATCCTCACCGATTGCGATCAGGGTATCCATATAAACCTTCTGAATGGAAATCCCCATTGTATTAAGTAGCCGGACCGCAACATTCTCACCCTCGCGGATTATCGCCAGTAGCAAATGCTCCGTACCGGTCTGATCAATATTAAACCGATCGGCCTGACGGTGCGCCTCATCCATGACCTTGACCGCTCGCGGCGAATAGCCATCCTTGCCAATGGTACTGACCATATTATCCGGTGCGATCAAATCCCTGATCATTTCCACCAGTTTGGCCTCATCCACACCATTGTCGCTCAGCACCTTGGCTGCCACGCCGGTTCCCTCTTTAATCAGTCCCAGCAACAGATGTTCGGTACCGACATAACCCACCCTCATCCGGGAAGCTATTTTCTCTGAAAGTATCAAAACCTTTCTGGCCTTTTCGGTAAATTGAGAATACACTTTTAATTCCTCTCGATCTGATAATCTTTATTATAGTTTCCTGTGTTCTTTACTGTGACCTTTGATATAAATATGTTCTTTTTTATTCTTTATCATCAATATTCAAGAATTCGAATTCAAATTCGTCATCATCGTTAAGGAAATTTTGCGGTTTCCTTGCCGGCGCCGTCCGCTCATTGGCTCGCTCGGTGGCACGCAGCTCCGGTGAACCGGGCCGTTTAGATCGCTGATTCTCCCGTTCTGGCAAAGGACGACCGCCACTTTGTGACACCGGTGCTCCGCCCGGTCGCTGTGACTGCTCGTTTGAACGACGCCCCTGGCTTGAATGAGGCTCTCCTGCTTTGCGGGGTGCTCCCGATGAACCGTCCGCCGGACGGCGATTTTGATCGACCGGTTCTCCCGACCGACGTGGTCCGGATTGGTCACCGGTACGACGTGCATCGGACGAAGCTTCCCCAGGGCGACGACCTCCGGCAGATGGTTCGCCAGGGCGACTACCCTTAGACGGTTCTCCCGGACGACGACCACCAGACGACTGCCCAACCGGACGACCGCCGGCCGGTCCATTACTCCGCCGCTCGTTTCTTCGATTGTCATCCGGTATGGCCGATTTTCGGAAGGCATCTTCAAAACCACCTCTGTGGCGACGCTCATCCGATCGGCTGTGCTGACTATCATCAATATCATCGTACAGGTCACGGATCTTAAAGACCATTAAGGTGAGCACAATAACCAGTACTACGATAATCACCGCCAAAATAATGATAATGGTCTTTTTGCCATTGATATCGGTTCTAAAAACCTCTTCGCGCTGTTCCGCCTGATCGGTAAAGCTATATAGATCGTCAATTTTGCTTTTAACATTTTTAATCCGGTCATTCAGGTAGTAATCGTAACCGCCCTGATCATTTTGCTCATGGGTAATAAAATAGTCCATCTGGGTATCGACCACCGGAATATCACTGCCATCAGGTGTCGCCGGATCGGTCACTTCCGGAATGATTTCTTCAGGGGGGGGGGCCACCAGTTCACCTACCTCGATCATATCTTCACGGACAAAACCGGTAATCTCTTCGCCATCAGCGGTGACCTTCATCTGGTACCACTTATCACCGTCATCATCGGTCGCCTCACCGATCAGGGTGATCTCTGTGCCACTTGGGAGTGATACCACCACCCGATGGGAGGTCGAAGCACCACCGCGGATATTGACACTGCTTTGGCTGATGGTGGCAAGACGCTCTTCGATCGCGGTCGCATCGGTGGTCTCATTCGAAGCAACTACCGGGGCGTTATTACTACTGTCCGATTCGCCACTCACCTCCACGAGATCGGAACGAATATATCCATAATTATTGCCGCCAAGAGCCACTTTATACCAAAGCTGCCCTGATGAATCGGTCGTCTGGTCCTCGGACGTAAGCTTGGTTCCCTGTGCAAAAGAATTGACGATATCGCTTCCGGTGCTTGCCTCGGCTCTAACGATAGCTGATCCGGCAAGGACGGTCAACTCCTCCGCTAAAACGGAGCTACTGCTAAACCATAATCCACACAAAAATACCCCTGCCCACAGTATCTTTTGAAATTTCTTACCCATTTTCTTCCTCCACGTACCTGGTTCCATGTAATTATCTTACCTGTACTTATCTAAACTATACTTATCTTATCTATTCTTATCTATGTTATCTGTACTAATACTATCTGCACTATGTTATTTACACTAATTTTGTCTGTGTTTCCTTAGAAAATTTCGCGCTTAAACCGCTTGCTGCCGCTACTATCCTCCGAGCGGTCGGCCTTAACATATCCGCCGATAACATTCAGACGCCGGATTTCTTCTTCGTATGATTTATGATATGCCGCTTCGCAATTAGGGCACACTCTGCCCGACCGAATATTCACCCCACACATCTCACAAAGCAAAAAGGTCCGGGAGTCTTTGGTTATTTCAAATCGGTTTTCTTTAACCATATTATTGATCGAACGCCGACTGACCCCGGTTGCATCTGAGATCATCGTCACATTGGCCCCCGGATGCTCTTCAATATAATTGCGCACCTTACCATAGTCGTCATGTTCCACAAAACCGCACACTTCGCACTTATACTGGCCCAGTCCCTGAAAAACCATTACTCCTTCGCACTTCGAACATTGGCCGGGACGACCCTTTTCATCTAATTTTATAGTTTTCATGCTATCCCTCCGCCCCCGTTGTACCGAAAAAAATCTACTGCACTTCGTCTATTGCCTTACCGATATCATTACGTTTATACTTGTTGTCAAATGTAACCCATTCGGTTGCCTGATAGGCCTTTTCCCGCGCCTCTTTCAGATCACGTCCGGTTGCCGTCACCCCCAGCACCCGGCCACCGTTAGTCACCACCTGGCCTTCACTAAAGGTGGTACCGGCATGAAAACAAAAATAATCGTCCTTGTCGGAAAACCGCTCCAGTCCGCTGATCGGCCGACCCTTCTCATATTTGCCCGGATACCCCGCCGAAGCCAGCACCACACAAACCGCCGCATTATCCGCAAAGATCAGATCGACTTCATCCAGCTTACCGTCAATACATGCCTCCATGACGGTCACCAGATCATTATTCATCCGCGGCAGCACCACCTGGGTTTCCGGATCGCCAAAACGGGCATTATATTCCAGAACCTTAGGGCCCTTATCGGTCAGCATCAGACCAAAGAAAATAATCCCTTTGAAGGTCCGCCCCTCCGCCGCCATCGCATCGACCG
>JAITWD010000226.1 GCA_031285465.1 Lachnospiraceae bacterium | reverse complement strand
CCAGCACCGAAGGGGAAGCGGTCCGTCCGCATTGGGAGGACGGCAGTCCCGCCTATACCATCAAACAGTTTGGGGTGGTCAACCGCTATGATCTGACCAAGGAGTTTCCGATCATGACCCTGCGGCGGACGGCGCTCAAGAGTGCGGTGGATGAGATGTTGTGGATCTGGCAGGCAAAGTCCAATAATGTCAACGATCTGCACAGTCATATCTGGGATGAATGGGCCGATGCCGACGGTTCGATCGGAAAGGCCTATGGCTATCAGATGGGGGTAAAGCACCAGTACAAAGAGGGCATGATGGATCAGGTTGACCGGGTTATCTATGATCTTAAAAATACCCCCTTCAGTCGCCGGATCATTACCAATATTTATGTCCATCAGGATCTGTCGGCAATGAAGCTATACCCATGTGCATACAGTATGACCTTTAATGTAACCCAAAAAAAGGGCAACGATCGTTTGACCCTCAATGCGGTATTAAATCAGCGTTCCCAGGATATCCTGGCCGCCAATAACTGGAATGTGGTGCAATATGCCGTCCTGGTCCATATGCTGGCACAGGTGTGCGGGATGGAGGCAGGCGAACTGGTCCATGTGATCGCCGATGCCCATATTTACGACCGCCATATCCCGATCATCCGCGAACTGATCAAGCGGACACCGGCACCGGCACCGACCTTTTGGCTCAATCCGGAGGTGACCGATTTTTACCGGTTTACCCGCGAGGATGTAAGGGTGGAGGATTACGTGACCGGCGAACAGGTGACCGGGATCCCCATCGCAATATAAAAGGGAAAGAAAGACAGAGGATAAACGATGAATATTATCACGGCAGTAGATGAACGATGGGGGATCGGAAATAAAGGGGACTTGCTGGTGCGGATTCCCGCCGACCATAAATTTTTCCGCGAGGAGACCACTGGTAAGGTGGTGGTGCTGGGAAGGAAAACCCTGGCAACCTTTCCGCAAGGGGTTCCGTTACCCAATCGCACCAATATTATCCTGTCCACCAATCGTGATCTGGTAGTTAAGGGCGCCACGGTGGTGTCGAGCATAGAAGAGTTGTTACAGGAAACCGGTCGCTACCGTTCCGAGGATGTCTATGTTATCGGTGGAGAAAGTATCTACCGGCAGCTATTGCCCTATTGTGATGTGGCACATGTTACCAAGATTGATTTTGCCTATCTAGCCGATTCCTATTTTCCCAATCTGGATGAGGATGACGAGTGGAGCATCACGGCGGACAGTGATGAGCAGACCTATTTTGATATTACCTATCATTTTTATAAATATGAGCGTGCGGAAAAGCGGTCATAGTTTGAAAAATCATAGATTTTTCAATTTTTTATTTAGGAAAACGCTTATAAAATCGCAGATAAAATCTGCGAATGCATGGGGATCAGTATAAGAACGTTCACTAAAAAGGAAAGTTACAGCAAAAAGGTTTTCATTAAAAGGAGTAGAGAGATGTTAAATATTCGAATTGAGGCAACAACCGCCCCGAAGCAGAAACCCGATGCGGATAATCCGCTGACCTTTGGAACCATTTTTACCGACCATATGTTTATCATGGATTACGTGCAGGGGGAGGGATGGATCGACCCGCGGATCGTTCCCTATGGCCCATTACAGATGGATCCGTCGGCAATGGTATTTCATTATGGACAGGAATTGTTTGAAGGGCTAAAGGCCTATCGGTCGGAGGATGGGCGCATTTTGCTGTTCCGTCCCGAGTGTAATGCCCGGCGTTCCAATGCTACCTGTGAACGGATCTGTATACCGACCATTCCGGAAGAGGATTACGTCCAGGCGATTGAAGCCCTGGTTAAATTAGATGGTGACTGGATTCCGACCAAACCGGGAACCTCACTGTATATCCGCCCCTTTATCATCGCCACCGATCCCTTTCTTGGCGTGCGTCCATCGGCAACCTACAAATTCATGGTGATCCTTTCACCGGTAGGGGCTTACTATCCGGAAGGTCTTAATCCGGTTAAAATATGGATCGAAGAGGAATATGTCCGCTCGGTTCGCGGCGGATTGGGCGAAGCTAAAGCCGGAGCCAATTACGTCGCCAGTCTCAAGGCACAGATGAAGGCACACGATGCCGGATATTCGCAGGTTTTATGGTTAGATGGAGTGGAACGGCGCTACATCGAAGAGGTGGGGGCGATGAACATCTTTTTCCAGATTGGAGGAAAGGTGGTCACACCGGGACTAAATGGGAGTATCTTACCGGGCATTACCCGCCGAAGTTGTGTTGAGTTATGTAAATTATGGGGCTACGAGGTGGAAGAGCGGCGGATCGCGGCCGATGAACTGTTTGCAGCGGCGGTAAGCGGTGAATTGACCGAAGTGTGGGGAACCGGAACCGCAGCGGTAGTTTCACCGGTCGGACATTTACGTAAAGGTGATGAGGTGGTGCAGATCGCGGATGGCGGTATTGGTGGATTAACCCAGCGACTTTATGATACCCTGACCGGTATTCAGTTGGGCAAGATCGAAGGACCTGCGGGGTGGGTGCGCGAGGTGGTTTGATAGATAGGTAAACGCTGATCAAATTATAAATGATCATGTTATATTAAAAACTGCGCCACCTTCTCGGGTGGGCGCAGTTTTTTTGAATTTATTTTTATTAATTTGGGAATTAATGTACCTAAAAATTTTTACTCCGGTCGCTTGACAGTAAAACAATGTTATGTTACACTGAATAACGGTGAAACATAACATTGTTTCGCGTACACACAGGAGGTAAATAATCTTGGAAACTATTTCTAAAAAAGAACTACTGGAACTAACCGGTATCTCTTACGGTCAGCTATACCGCTGGAAGCGGGAAGGACTTATCCCGGAAGAGTGGTTTATGAAGCAGTCGTCCTACACCGGACAGGAGACCTTTTTCCCCAGGGAGCAGATGGTGAGCAGGGTTCGTTCCATTTTGGAACTTAAAGATGACTATTCTTTAGACGAATTGTCCCGGATCCTGGATCCGGATATCGCAGCATGTATTTATCGCGAGGATTTGGATCTGATCAAGGAGATCGATAAGATGGTGCTCGATCAGAGCCTTTTACTGGTTAAGCAAGAGCGTTTCCGACTGACCGATGTGGCCTTTCTTATCATGCTCTCGCAGGTCGCTGCCCGTAACCAGTGGACCTGGCCTCAAGTGGAGGAATTGCTGGTCGGGACATTGCCGGGAGTACTGGAACGAACGCCGGGCGAATACCGTTGTACATTTTTTGCTATCGCTGATAGATGCCATCTGGCACTTTGCCGTGTCGAAGGTGGTCTGATGTTTGATAAGGGAATAGCGGTGGTGGAGACGGTCGATATTGAACCGATCCTAAGTACCATTAAGGTGAACTATAATCATTTATTTCACGGAAAATAAGTAACTATCCGAAACCTTCATCGTTACGAAAATAATACTATTTAAAATAACACTAGTGTGTATATCAGGAGGAAGAAAATGCAGTCAGGAAATTTTAAAGGAGTCGGTGTGATCGGAAGTGGTGAATATACAGAGCTGTCGATCGGTGGGGTATATAATTGTCCGGGGGATATTAAGGCCAAGGAGGTAAAGGTGACGGGGGTATTTAACTGTTCAGGCGGGTTGGAGACCGAGACCCTTTCCTGTGAAGGTACGTCCAGCTTTCGCATGGGGGTAAAGGCTAGAAAGCTGACCGTCAACGGGATAATGAGCGTCAGCCATCGCAATAAGATCGAGGCGGAG
>JAITWD010000203.1 GCA_031285465.1 Lachnospiraceae bacterium | reverse complement strand
ATAATAACCCATGGATTATTGACCTCTCTGTATTTTGAATTTTTTGAATCGTTTCAGCCGAATCATTCGACGGAAGGCAAAGGGGATATAGAAGTACAGATAAAGCAGCCGGTCGACCGACAGACAAAATGGCCGGGTAATAAACCGATACAGCCAGCAAAGGATCCGATTCTGAAAGAGGGAGATTGTGCGGGATAGTCCCATGAGAAATCCCCGTACTTTTGTGAAGGGTTTATCGAAAGTAAAGAATACCTGCAGATTGCAGATGCACATATCATTGGGTAAATAACCCAGATCCAGCATGGCATGAACAAAAGCATCCAGCATTTCTCTGGTGGGAAAGGTGATCGAAACATTCATAGCAAGTTTGCTGGGACGTTTAAAGCTACCCATTCGGAAGGCTGTCAACCACCAGTGTCGCTTGGTCAGCCGGGCGATCGAATCGTTGCCTTGAATAAGATTGATGGAAATGGGAAGCATTTCATCAGAGGGGACGGCGCGGAAAAGGGTTTTCTTCAGATTAACCCTGGGAACGATCCGGTCGGCATAATAAATGCCCACCTCACAGCCCGAATTAATACCATATTGACCTTTCCACAACTCAATTAACCAGGTTTTTTCATCATAGTAAAAATAAATTGGTTCGCAATCAAACACCAAATTAATCCGGGGCGCAATTTTGTCATATAAGAATATATAACCGAAATCCTTCTGCCATGCATCGATGGTGGAACTGAACACGTCTTGGCAGTTGTTATAACAATAACCGAAGGGTTCGATCAACTGGTTCAGCTTTTGATATTTTTCATCCATGGACATACAGGAAACTTTTTTGACTATTTTTTTCTTGCGCGGAATGTTTAATAGAACCATGACCGCTAAAAGAAGGACAAACAGACCAGAAAAATAATACATTTTTTACTCCTTTTTAGTCGCTTTACTATAGTTTATGAAAAGTGACGGAAGTGTGTGTGTTGGGTTTGCAATTTTAAATGATATATTGTAGAATTAATCCTATAATTAATTAATTCTGTTGAATTTGCCAAGTTAGATGTGAGTGGGTGTTTGAGGTGCCCCTACATCGTGATCCGGTAATATAGGATTACCGGATAATGTGCGGCAGGCATGGGGGCATTATGAGTCTTGAGAATATGAACGATCATGAAAGCATGAGTGCAAAAGTGGATCGGAAGCGTTTAGAAGAACAGAATGAACATTTACGGCATGCTTTGGCTAAAAAAGAGAGCGTCGATCAGGCAAGAACCAATTATATTGCGCAGATGGTCCGTAACATAAGGATTCCGATGAACACCATCACCGGTACGGTGGCGATTGCCCGGAAGAATGTGGATGACAGTAAGCGATTAGGAGAATGCCTGGATAAGATTGAATTTGCGGGATTACAATTGACCGAGCTGATTGGCAAGATTACCGATATGTCGGAGTTGTCCGATCGGGTGATGGTGCTTGAGGAAAAGCCATTCATGTTAAAGGATGAGCTTAAACTGGTGGCCGACAGTTTTATGGCACGGGCAAAGTGCAAGGCGATAACGCTGCGGGTTACGGCAGACGAGATTGTCCATGAGCATTTGCAGGGGGATAAAGGGCGGATCGGACAGGTGATCGGCAATCTGATCACTAATGCGGTGAATTATACGATGCCTGGCGGGACGGTGGACGTGACGGTACGAGAGGTCCACACCTTCCGGGATGGGATGAGCTTGTTTTGTTTTGAAGTGGCCGATACCGGCGTAGGGATGGCGACGGAATTTCTCCAGAATATGTACCAGCCATTTGTGCTGGCCGATGATCCGCGTATCAGTCGGGAGCAGGGGGTCGGTCTGGGTCTGTCTATTGTTTTGCGCCTGGTACGGATGATGTCAGGGGATATTTCGGTGGTGAGCGAGCCGGGAGTGGGAACCAAGTTTACGGTCATGCTACACATTAAGCATTATACTCCACAGGGGAACCCGACTCCGATATGGAACAGCGGGCCGGTGGTGAATAACCTGGCCGGTAAGCGGATGCTGGTGGCTGAGGATAATGAATTAAATGCAGAAGTGATCAAGGAGCTACTGGAGCAGCATGGTGTGGTGGTTGATCGGGCGGAAAATGGGATCAGGGTTCTGGACATGCTGTATGAGAAGGAAGATGACTATTATGACTGTATCTTGATGGACGTGCAGATGCCGGTAATGAACGGATATGAGGCGACCCATAAGATCAGGCGGAGTGAACGACCTGATCTTCATCGGATCCCCATTATTGCCATGACAGCAGACGCTTTTTCGGGCGATATCCGGAGTGCCAAGAATGCGGGAATGGATGAGCATATGGCTAAGCCGGTTAATGTGATGGAACTGATGGAGGTTTTTCTAAGGGTTTTAAAATAATACACCAGTTTACAACTTTTAAAAATTGAATAAAAAAATATGAATTGATCTACCACCAGCACGAACCAGTAAAAATGGGCGTCCGCCCAAACATGGTAAGTGGCTTTCCCTTGATATTGAGCGATCAACAGAAAAGATGGGGGATTGTCATAGGAAATAAAATCGCAATCATTAGATAAAACAAGTGGCTGATATACAAAAGGGAGAAAAAATGGGCGAAATAAAACGTATTACGCCGGATTTTTATGATAAAACCGATACGGCCGGCAGTGTACTGGCTCTGTATGACCGGATGGTAAAATTAGACCGGATGTTTCTTGACTGTGACGAGGAGTTGCGAGCGGCGGGGATGGATGGGATTGCCTATATCAGCCATGCGGATTTGATTACGGAAGTTATTGAGGGTCTGAGTGCGCTCAACGCATATCTTTATTCGGCTCATCCGCAGGTGGAACAGTCCCTTGACCGTCCGTTATGGGAACACTTTAAAAATCATGCGACCGAAACCATCAGTCAGATCAAAGCTGAGGAACTCACCACCGAAAATACCTTGGGGGTGACCGAAAAGGTAGTAGTGGGGGCCGGTCAGAGTGCGCGGTTTGAAACGCGGGTAAAAGCCCATCTGACCCTCAATGATTTCATCAG
>JAITWD010000115.1 GCA_031285465.1 Lachnospiraceae bacterium | reverse complement strand
CAACCTATGATTCGGATGCATTAGCACTGATGGAAAATAATCCCGATCTTAGTGAGCGGATTGAACGGTTGGATTATGGCGAGACCGATCCGGAAGCGATCATCATCGATCACAAAGATAAAATGGCGGCGGATTTTCCGGCGTTAAACGAGGTTGATTACAGCATAAAATATGTGCCGGAAGTATTGGCCGATTATATGGCACCGGCCTTCTATTTGATACCACCGATTGACGCTACGACCGATAATACCATATACATAAATAATAAAAGGTTGGGGGTAGAGGAACGGTATACCACCCTTGCTCATGAGGGCTATCCTGGTCATCTCTATCAGGGCAACTATAACCTGGGCAGGGTTTCGCCGCTTCGTTATACGATTGATTTCAACGGATATAGTGAAGGGTGGGGATTCTACGTGGAGCAGTTTAGTTATGATTGGACCGAATATGCACAAAATGATCCGGCATGTGCCGACTATTTTAAATTGGATAATAGGTTTGGCATCGCAGTAATGTCACGGATAGATATTGGCATTCACTATGAAGATTGGACCATTGCCAAGACGAGAGAGTATCTATTGAACTATGTTGAATTTTCGGAAGAAGAAACAAGGGATCTATATAGGGATATCGCCCAGAATCCGGGGGGATATCTTAGGTATTTCGCCCCCTATCTAAAGTTTATGGAGCTGTTGGACAAGGCACAAGAGGAGATGGGTGAGGATTTTGTTTTGAAGGAATTCCATCGGGCCATCCTTGATGTGGGACCGAGCTACTTTGATGAGGTGGAGCGGGCGGTTGACCGCTACATTGCCACTGCCGACTAGGGAAAGCTGTGATCAGCGTTTCCTTAACTATCGGCGGCGGCTTCCCATTGCTCATATAGCCCGGTCAGGGAGGAGGAAAGCTCGGTCTGTTGTTGGTTTAATTTGATCAATTCCGCTGCATTGGTGGCATTTTCCGGCAAAGCCATTGCCGTGTCGATCGCCGCCAATTGCTGTTCCAGTTCTTCGATCTGCTGCTCCAGCCGCTTGATCAGATTCTCCTGCTTGCGAGCAAGCGCCTGCTGTTCCTTGCGGGACTGATACTCTGTCTTGGCAGCGGTGCCTCCGGGCATAACGGCCGAGCTGGTAGCGGAGGCGTTGGCCGGGGCAGAAGGGGTGTTGGCCGGGTAGGCGGAGGGAGCGGTGGAATCAGGACCGGAGCTGGGATGATGCCCCGACCAGTGCTGATCGGTTTCCGCCAGCTGTCCGGTGACCACATTGCGTTTTTCCTGATAATAATCATAATCGCCAAGATAATTATAAAACTGTCGCCCGGACAGTTCCAGGATCCGGGAGGCGGTCCGATTGATGAAATAGCGGTCATGGGAAACATAAAGCACCGTTCCGGTATAGCGGTTAAGGGCATCTTCGAGTATTTCCCGGGAAAGGATATCCAGATGGTTGGTCGGCTCATCCAGGATCAGGAAATTAGCCTCGGACAGCATCAGCTTGGCAAGAGCGACCCGGCCCCGTTCGCCACCGCTTAACATACCGATGGATTTGAAAACATCGTCACCGGTGAAGAGGAAGGCCGCCAGGGTATTACGGATCGCCGTATTATTGAGGGTCGGATAGGCATCGGACAATTCACTAAAAAGGGTCTTAGTCACGTCTAAAACATTATGTTCCTGATCATAATAACCAATACAGACCTTGGCACCGAGGGTAAAGGAGCCGCTATCGGCGGACAGGTCGTTATTTAATATCTTAAGAAGCGAGGTCTTGCCGGTCCCATTATCACCGATGATCGCCACATGCTCCCCGCGTTTTATCTCAAAATTAACATCATTAAAAAGGTTCAGTGGACCAAAAGCTTTAGACAGGTGGTCCACCGCGAGAACATCATTGCCACTGGTAGTGGCAGGATTAAGACGAAGAGCAATCTCACTGTTTTGTTCGGTGGGGCGTTCCAGCACCTCGATTTTATTGAGCATTTTTTCCCGTGATTCGGCCCGTTTGATCGACTTTTCGCGGTTAAAGGAGCGTAGCTTGGCAATGACCTCTTCCTGATGGCGGATTTCCTGTTGCTGGTTCTGGTAGGCTTTCCGATCGGCAGAGCGCAGCAGCTCCTTTTTCTCCGCATAGGCGGTATAGTTGCCGGTAAAGACGGTTGCCCGTCCCTGATCAAGTTCGACCACCTTGCCGGCGATCCGATCCAAAAAGTAGCGGTCATGGGAAACGATAATGACCGCACCCTGATAATTGATCAGATAGGTCTCCAACCAGCTTACCGAGGCCATATCAAGATGATTGGTCGGCTCATCTAAGATGATCAGTGCCGGTTTTTCCAATAGTAGCTTACCCAGCGCCACCCGGGTTTTCTGCCCGCCCGACAGGGTGTCGACCGGTTTGTTAAACTCGGTTTCGGTAAAACCTAAGCCCTTTAAGACACCGACCAGTTCGCTACGATAGGTATAACCGCCCGCCATTTCAAATTCATGGGTCAGGCGGGTGTAGGTGGACAGCAGTTGTTCCAGTGCTACTTCGTCAGCGTCCTTCATCTGGTGTTCGGTGGTCCGCAATTGTTCCTCTAAGCGGATCAAACCGGCTTTAACCGCGAGTAGTTCTTCGTAAATGGTGTTTTGGCCATCGACCGCTTCGATCTGCGAAAGATAGCCGATGGTACGCTCTTTCGCGAGGATAACCTGACCTTCATCGGCAGGCAACTCACCGACGATGATACGTAGCAAGGTGGTCTTGCCGGCACCGTTGATGCCGACAATGGCCATTTTATCATATTCTTCAACGTGAAAAGAAACTGCGCGTAAAATGTCCTTTTCGCCGAAACTTTTATTGATATTTTGACAGGATAATAACATAAATCCATCCTTTCCCAGTAGAGAGTGGCTTTTATCTTTTTAGACCCTCATGCCGATTATAGCAAAAAAAACAAAAAAAACAAGTAAATTATGGACGGTCACTTGATTATGGTCATTTAATCATCTATTCCTGGTCATATATGAATTGACATTATTTTAACAATCTAATATAATAAATTATAATATTAGAACATAATAATCTAATATTTTTATTAAAAATATCGGCGACCGGACCAGCCCTTACTAACCCCCAGGCATTTCACCAGTTCAACTTGCGAAACTGCTTTAATAAAAAATGGTGTCGGTCCGATTAAGATAAAACGGAGTATCAAACATGGACGCAAAAGAAATTTCCCGGGCGGTTATCGGCCGTCTGCCGAGATATTTCCGCTATCTGGGCGACCTTAAAGATCAGGGGATCGAGCGGGTTTCATCACAGGATCTGAGTACGATCATGCAGGTGACCGCTTCACAGATCCGTCAGGATTTTAATCACTTTGGTGGTTTTGGTCAGCAAGGTTATGGTTATAAGGTTTTATATCTTTATGAAGAGATCGGCAAGATATTAGGACTTGATCATAAGCATCATTTGATCATTGTCAGTGCCGGTAATCTGGGTCAGGCACTTGGTAAATATATGAACTTTGAACGCAGAGGCTTTATCTTTCGAGGGATATTTGACAAGAATCCCGCGCTGTATGGCAAGATAATAAATAATATTGCCGTGCGGCCGATGGAGCAGATCGGGGCGTTTATTAAAGAAAATAATATTGATATTGCCGTTTTAACCGTACCGCGTGTAAGTGCCGTAGCGGTGGCGGAGATGCTGGTTTTTGAGGGGGTTCGCGGTATCTGGAATTTTGCCGACATCGATCTAAAGATGCCCGATCGTATTCAGGTGGAAAATGTGCATCTGTCCGACAGTTTGATGAAGCTGTCCTATAACGTTAATAATTCAACCGGGATTGATCACTAATAATGATACCAGGGTCAAAAGGTCATGTGTTTCATGCTTGCATGAAAAAACATGACTTTGAGACCCGCAAAACATGAGAAAGTAGCCCGATTAGGGCGGATTTCGAATGTTTTAGGATTACGG
>JAITWD010000107.1 GCA_031285465.1 Lachnospiraceae bacterium | reverse complement strand
AAGAAAAAATACTACATTCCCAACCGCACCTTGGACGGGTCCTTCCGCCCTCTCAGCAGGACATGACCCACATTAGACAGGCTACGGGGATAACCATCGGCATATCCGATGGGAATGGTGGCGATCGTAGTAGTACGCGGTGCGCAAAAGGTGCCGCCATAACCGACCGGGGTGCCCGCTTCCACCGTTTTTAGAAAAACGATGTGGCTGCGGAAGGATAATGCTGGTCGTAGCATCGATTCAGTCTTAACCTCGCCGGACGGCTCAATCCCGTATAACGCAATGCCCGCGCGGACGGCATCCATCCCAACCTCCGGCAGTTCTATGATCGCGGCACTATTGGCACAATGTTTTACCGGTATCGGATAGTGTAATTTTGTCTCGATGCGATCGGTAAAGTCACTAAACCGTTCCCTTTGCTCCATAGTAAAACCTTTATCGGACTCATCGGCACGGGCAAAGTGGGTAAATACCCCAAAAAGGCACAGATTAGGCGCATCCAGCACCGCTTTGACCATTCGCAGACCATCATCGTCAGGTTTTATCCCCAGGCGGTTCATTCCGGTATCCACCTTGATATGTACCCGCACGATCCTGTTCGATGCCTTGGCACATCGGTTCAGTTCTATGATTCCTTCTTCGTCAAAAACGGTTAATTCTATATCTGCCTCTATCAATTGCCGATAATCCTCGGAAAAGCAAAAACCAATGATCAGGATGGGCTTTACGATGCCGCTTTGTCGTAGTATAAGCGCCTCTTCGGCGGTCGCCACCGCAAAACCGCGGATACACTCCATATCCTCCAGCGCCCTACCGATGGGAAGGGCTCCGTGTCCATACCCATCGGCCTTGATAACGGCATAAACACCGGTTCCAGCGGGTAGACCCTTGCTCATATTGGTAATATTTTCGCGAATGGCGGTCAGATCCACCTCGATCACTCCGCGCTTGATGGCCGCTTGATCGGTTACTCCTCGTTCCATTGCCCCTTGCCCGGTCACTTCTCGCGCTATTGTCCCGCGCTGTATTGCCCCTTGCTCAATTGTTCTCTGCCTGCCACCGTTCATCACCGTTCCTCCGCCTTTTTAAGAATCACGGGGATTGCTGCGATTATGTCGGAAGCAATAACGCCGTATTCAGTTTTTTCTAAAGCCGCCAGATCACCGGCCAACCCATGTAGATGGACCGCCTGACAGGCGGCCGGAAACCGTTCCAGGCCCTGTGCCAGTAATCCACCGATCATCCCTGCGAGAACATCACCGCTACCGGCGGTTGCCATCCCGCTATTACCCGATGTATTTAAATATCCCTCGATTCGTCCCGACTCACAGATATAGGTCCGGGCATCCTTGCGGACGATCAGACAGTTAAGTTCTTCCGCTACCGCCCTGACCCGGTCAAGGTCATCCGCACCGGTTTCGGTCACCGGACAATGAGCCAGGCGGGCAAATTCTCCCAAATGAGGGGTCAGCGTCACCCGACCGGTCGCCCTCATCAACAACCGCCGGAGCGGCTCTTCCTGCCCTAAAAGATTGATGGCATCGGCGTCCGCCACTACCGGACCGGTTCCCGCACTTAATACCCGGCGCAGTAGCTCCTTTGCCACCGCCGATTGCCCCATGCCCGGACCGATCACCGTACAATCGGCCCATGTAAGTGCTGCCTCTACCTCTTCCGATAGTTGTTCTGGTAAATTATCATAACGATCATTATCACAACCGCCACTGTCGTAACCGTCTTTGTCACAACAATCATTGTCATAACGGTCATTATCATAGGTGATAACCATTGCTTCCGGCAGGATCACCTGCAAACTGCTTCGGTTGCTTTCATGAGTGATCACCTTCACCATCCCTGCACCGACCCGCAAGATTGCCTGCCCCGCCAGGGCGCAGGCTCCCGCCATATGCCGCTGTCCGGCGATCAGCACCACCTTACCAAAGGTACCCTTATGGCCCGCTTCTCTCCGGGGTGGTAGTTTGAGATCGGCCATCCCGTGATAGGTAAAAAGCTCTGGTTTTTGCTCAAGAAAACTATGGGGGGTAATACCGACATCGGTGATAATGAGTTTGCCGGTATGATCGGCGCCAGGATAGAGAAAATGTCCCCGCTTTGCAAAGCCATAGGTTACGGTATGATCGGCTCTGACCGCGATACCCTGTACCCTGCCATTTCCGGCATGGATACCGGAGGGGATATCCAGACTGACCACCCGCGCGCCGGCTGTGCGTAACCGGCCGATAACGGTAACCGCCGCCGCCTGCTCACCGACAAGCGGCCTGGTCACCCCGATCCCTAATAGGGCGTCGATTATTATATAATATTCCCCGTTTGGGATTTTGCTCTGAATTGGAAAACCATATTTTTGCAAAATATCAATTTGATGCCTGACCTCCCGGCTTTTGGGCTCTTCTTTGCCGATCCGGACAAAGGTGACCGCAAATCCTGCCAGTGCCAACAGACGACCGACCGCCAAACCATCACCGCCATTATTGCCGTTGCCCGCCACCACCAAAATACGATGGTTTCTTTTTTGTGACGGTAATCTCAACCGATCGCCACCGTGATAGTCGGTATCATAATCGATCTCACACACCTCTTTCATGATCACCGACACGGTCGCCAACGCGGCACGCTCCATCAAAACCAACGGTTCCATCGCAAATTGGTAGCTGGTATTTTCATCATATCGCTGCATTTCTTCTCCGGTAACCAGATAGCGCATAGGAAATCTCCCTCTAAATTATCATTAAATCAACATCCTCTAGCCTGAAACAAAACCAAATAAATTAAATCAAAATTTTCCGTAAAAATGCGCCCTCACCAATGTGGCTACGACGCATTCATCCCTTATAAATTCACTTCACTCCCGTCATAATCTTCACTATCTGTGGCATGAATATCCCAGTTCTTAATGTGATCGCCCAAAACCTCCCGGCGTTTGCCTTTATGATGCGCCACCGACTTTTGATCCTTTGCCGGCTCTTCCGATTGCTCCGAACCAAGTGAAGGCCGCCTAATATCGGGAATATGTTTCATGTCAAATAGCTCAATAACCTCGGCACCAAATATCTGATGCATATAGGTATAGAGATTAGTCGTATGTATTTCCTTTTCCTGCTTACGGACCAGATTTTTCTTAAGCTCGATGCGGATTTTGGTGATCCACTGGGTGATCGCCTCGACCTCGATCGTATTATCCCTTATCTGATCATAACATATTTCCATTGTGAGTAGCATCAGTTGATAGTTGACCTCATCAATGCGTTTGGGGATATCCAGCAGTTCATCATGATAGGCTTTAAGCTTGTCATTACAATCGTTGATCAATCGCCGGTTATCGGTTAACTTCTTATCGGCCTTATTATTACCCTGTTCCAGCTCATCGGCATAGTCCACGATCTCCCCCATCAACTGCTTTTTAAGCCGCCGGATTTCTTTAGACTCGGTGGTTAATTTACCCTGACGCTTAAGTAGCTCGTTTAATTCCTCCTCCCCCTTCTTAACTCTGGGGTCGG
>JAITWD010000009.1 GCA_031285465.1 Lachnospiraceae bacterium | reverse complement strand
TACCCTCCAGCCGGATTGCCGTCCATGATAAAAATGAACCGGTCAGAGTGGGAAAAAGCGCCCGGACAATAATGGTCAGCCGATTGGCTCCCGTCGTCCTCATCGCCTCGATCAGATCATAACCCAAATCTTCAATACTGGCGGTAAAAGACTTCACCAGATAACCGGTCGTCGGAAAAACCAGACCGATCATGCCACCGGTATTGCCAAAACCATAACTTGCTACCACCATCAAAATCCAAATTAGCGCCGGAACGGCTCTGATCACGGCGATACTTCCCTTGATAACCGCCGCAACGGCCTTGTTGGGCGTAATATTCTCCGCTGCCAGAAAGGCGAGGATAACAGACAACACTACTCCCACCGCCAGCGCCGCCACCGCAATAAATACCGACGCCACCATATTGGCAAACACCTCACCGATGATCGACCAGTTAAGGGTCATAAATTTCCCCAATATCTCCGGCGCATTAACGATCCGACCGATAAACTTGGGGAAATCCAACTCCAGTGAACGGGTACTGAACAGGAATAAAGCAATCAGACCCAAAGTGACCACCACCCCCAACACCTTATCCTTCGTGGTTGAAATCTGTAACGATCTATTCATAGTAACTACCAGCCTTTCCCATCAATAACTTTACCCTACTTTTTCTTCTCGTCTTTCATACCCTGGCGCGCACCTTATTGGTGATAAACTCGGTTACCAGCACCATACACACCAGGATAATGACCAGTGACAGTGCCTCATTATACTTAAACAGCCGGATATTGGTCTGGATCATGATCCCGATCCCACCGGCACCCACCATTCCCAGAATGGCAGAAGCGCGAATATTGATCTCAAAGGAAAATAGTGTCCAGTTGATCCATGCCGGTATGAATTCCGGGATCAATCCGTGAAATAGGATCTGCATCCGCGATGCCCCACACGCCTTTAGTGACTCCAGCTTAGTTCCGGCTATTTCATCGATCGATTCGGCGTAGGACCGGGACAAAAATCCCAGCGTCGCAAAAACAAGGGCGATCAGACCGACCATATTGCCGATCCCAAATATATAGATCAACAATGCCGCCCAGATCAGCACCGGAACATTACGCAGGAAGGAAATGATGAATTTCACGACCAGTCGCAGTGGCTTATACGGATTGATCTTTTCCGAAATGAGCAGACCAAAGATAAAGGCAAGAAACGCCGACAGATAGGTACCCACCACCGCAAACAGCACCGTATCCTCGATCAGCGGCAGATAATCGAGGGTATTACCAAAATCGGGCGGCAGGAAATTATTAAAGAAAAACAGGACAAACTGTGGGAACGACCCGATCGCCATCAGCAGATCGATCTCCAGATAAACAAAAACACCCACTAAAAATAATATCAATAACGAAACGATCAATACCTGCCGCCCGGTCTTCTTAGCCGGCGCCGGAGCGAGGCTCGTCGCCTTGGCTTTATGAAACATAGGTCGCCGCCCCCTCTTTACCAAACTCAATCGGCTGGTTTTCTTCCTGTGTCTGCTTCGCCAGCTTCATCTGCCCTTCTTTACCCCGGTAAATATCGGCAATAATATCATCGGTCAGCGCCGCCGGCACACCGTCAAACACAATCTTCCCCTCCTTAATACCGATGATCCGGGTGGCATATTTCTTGGCATAGTCCACCTGGTGCAAGTTGACTATACAAGTCAAATTGTGCCCGGCAGTAATGTCCCTGAGCTGATCCATAACGATATCCGCCGATTTGGGATCAAGTGAAGCGATCGGTTCATCGGCGAGTAACAGCCGAGGTTGCTGAACGATCGCCCGGCAAATGCCCACCCGCTGCATCTGACCACCCGACAGCGCATCGGCACGCTGATAGACCTGCTCTTCCAGGCCGACCTTCTTCAATAACCAAAAGGCTTCCCGCTTCTCTTTCTCGGTATAAAGTCCCAACAGACTTTTCCAAAAGGGCATCTTCCCCAACCGCCCATAAAGTACATTCTTGATCACATTAACCCGACCGACCAGATTATAGTGCTGAAAGATCATCCCAATATCAGACATCTGCCGGCGTAGCTTCCGTCCGGTAATCTTCTCCATATGTACCCCATCAAAGATGACCTCACCCCCTGATGGATCGATCATCCGGTTTATGCAGCGGATAAAGGTCGACTTACCCGCCCCCGATGGGCCCACCACTACCACAAATTCACCGGGATAGAACTTAGTATCGATCCCCTTTAATACATCGGTTTTCTTATCGTAGCTTTTTTTCAATTGGTTAATGGTTAAGATAGCTTCACTCATTATTAATTACTCCTTTGACTGCTCGTAGCTTATTGGATTTATTATTTTATTGCTTTGCGGTTACTTTTGCTTAACTTTTTATTCTGGCTTTACTAAACTTTTGTGGTTTTTACTATGACTTTCTGATTTTACTTCTACTTTTGCTATTACTTCTACTTCTACTTTTGCTTCTACTTTTAATTTTGCATTAATTTATCCTTAGTTTTACACCCGCTTTAGATCTTTTTCTTTTGTGCTATGCTTGCATAAATATCTTATTTATTTTCATCCCGCACTTATCATTTTTTCTTTCGTTTTTTCCAGTCAAAAATCTTCTCTATGATCAGCTTTCAATAATCGCATAATATTATAATTCTGCATGCAACAACATAAACGATTGTTGCTACATGCAGAATCCCTAAATATCATTCTTCAATCTTAAGCAACTCGATCATCTCATCAACCACCGCGTAATCCGAGTCCTTCGCCTCAACAAAACGGACATCGGCTGAGCCATAAAAGGTCTCAAAATAGGTTGGATCATCATACTGCAAATAGAACTCCTTGATCGCCGTCTTGAGTGATTCCGGCAGATCGTCACGGATCACATAGCAAGGATTGGGGATCATATCGGTTTCGGCGATGATCTTAATG
>JAITWD010000273.1 GCA_031285465.1 Lachnospiraceae bacterium | reverse complement strand
TGATATCCTGGACTGCCGCCCCGGTCGGTGCGGTTACCACCCCCAGCTTACGGATATAGCGCGGTATTGGTTGCTTATACTCCGGAGCAAACATACCCATTTCGGCCAAACGCTCTTTAAGGGCTTCAAACTGTTCATATAAAAACCCTCGTCCATCCTGGGCGATCGCTTTGGCATATAGCTGATATTTTCCATCCTTTTCGTATACATCCACCGCACCGCTAACCACCACCTCTAAGCCATCGGTCAGCCGAAAAGCAAGACCGGAACGATTGCCTGCAAACATCACGCAGGAAATCGTTCCTTTAATATCCTTTAAGGTAAAATATATGTGTCCTGAAGAATGATATTTACAATTGCTGACCTCACCCTTAACCGCAACCGATGGTAGCATAAAGTCCTGCGCAAACATATTCTTAATGTAGGTATTTATCTGGGCAACCGTAAAAACACTGCTCATGATCACACCTCCGCATAGTCCTCTTTTTTCTCATCGGCAAACTTAGACAGAACGCCATTGACAAATGCCGAAGAATTATCCTGCCCAAATTTCTTCGCCAGCTCAACCGCTTCGTTGATCGCCACTCCTACTGGTATCTCGGGATCAAAACATATCTCATAGACCGCAAGGCGTAAAACGGCCAGATCGACCTTACCCATCCGGGAGCGATCCCATCCTGATGACCGTTCGTCCAGCATCCGGTCGACCCGGTCCATGCCCGACATGATCCGGGCAAGTTTATTAACGATATATTCCCGTTCCTCCAAGCCGACATGATTATCTTCGTCAGCAAAAAAAAGGTCGGTCTGTTCAGCCATTCCCTCTGGCGGTGTAAACTCCACCCGAAATAACAATTGAAAAATCTTCTCTCTGATCTCTTTCCTACTCATATCTACTTATCCTGAACCATATTGACCCCGGCAATCCGAATATTTACATCGGTCACCTCTAATCCGGTCATATTTTCAATAGCGGTCTGAACCTTCGCCTGAACCTTCTGGCTTATCGTTGGAATATTAAAACCATACTCCACGATCAGCGATATATCAACCCTGACGCGTTTACCCAAAACCTCAACCTTAACCCCTTTGGCAAGATTCTTGACCCCTACCTTACTCATCAACTCGTTGGTGATGTTACCGGCCATTGCCGCTACACCGTCCACCTCCATCGCCGCCAGACCGGCTATCATCGCTACAACATCGTCGGCTATTTTTACCGTCCCGATATTGTCGTCCTCTTTCAAGGTATGTGACTTCTCGTTGTATTCCTTCTCCATAACCGCACCTCTTTCTTTCAATATACTTGAAACTATTCAGTACCTTCATAGTTAAAGTTACTTTGTCAAAATGACAAAGTAACTTGTGAAAATCCATTAAAATCACCTGCGGTGATGGGATTTTCAGTTCCATGCCATTAGTTTTCTTACGGTCTGCGCAGTAAATGCGCAGACCTACTGAACAGTTACATATACTTACGCTTTATGATATCAAAGTTTCTTTATTTTGCCTAGTCCCTATCACAACCAAAAACTAAGGCTCAGCTGCTCTTCCATATCGGCATACTTAACCACCTCTTCATCACCGTTGAGATAACGAAAAATATTTTGCTCCTCGATCAAATACTGGATCATCTCCGCAAGGATCACGCTATCCGCACATTTTAGGGTGACATACTGACTCCCCCGGCTATATTCCTTTTCAAAGAGGGCGGTTAGCTTTTCCTCGTCGACCGATGTAAAATACAGCCCTTCTTTAATATAGTAATTACTCTGGGTCGCCGTACACTGTGGTAACGGAACGATTTCCTCTATAATATGGGTTTTGTTCAATTGCTCGGTCGTAACGCATAAATAATCATAATTAATGGGCGGAATACTGTCCGGCCATTCATTCTCACTGCCTTCGCCTCCAACCGACCCACTTTCACTCTGATAAGAAGCATCCCCCCAAGTGGTATCCACATAGTAATAATTCCCATCGATCGTCACCAGATTCCATGCATGTCCTTCTCCGCCTGAAACCTTGCCCATCGCCAAGGTCGCCGGTATCCCCAGCTGCTGTAATAAATACTGGGTCGCCTTGGCATAGCCCTGACAAACCGAACGCCCATAGAGAAATACCGAACAAATATTTTGATTATCCTCCACCTGCGCATCATATTCCGTATGACCGATCAGATATTCGTAGATATATTTTACCTTGCCATAATCACCACTGTCTGCCGGCACACTTGCCAGACAGGTAGCAACATACTCGTCAATCTGCTTCCGCCTGATCTCACGCTCACTAAGTCCCACACTATAGGTTGCCGTAAAAGCAATCTTCTTAGTTACATCCTCCAGTGAATATCTGGTATAACGATATCCCGATACATAAAAAATCTCCGGATGATCATTCAGCACACATTGAAAAACCTTTTCCATATTATCCGGGTCGCGCCCCGACACCATTACCCCCGAACCGTACTCCTGCATGATCTTTTGTAATTCAACATAAAGCCGCTGTTCCCCGTCATTTAACCGGTCAAAATGGTAATACCCCTTTTGCGCTGACAGTGCGGCGACAATATAATCTTCATTAAGACCGATGCGCTCCCTAACGGCAATGTCCTCTTCCGACAGCTCACTGCCAAAGTCTTCATCCACCTCCACCTCTTCGGTGGTGGTCTCCAAACCATCGGTGAGCCCAATGCCCGTCGTTGTTACCTCTGCCGCCTTTTCCTGGGTCGGTTCGTTCGTAGCGCGATCGGCCGTTTCGCCAAACACCGCACAACCGGTCAATGAGAGCCAACTCATTAACAGAAGCAACCACCCTATCGCTTTGGATTTTCTCCGCCCTATCTTCATCACCATTCCCATCTGCGGCTTCGCCACGTTTATATTACCAGCCGGATTTACGGCACAAAGTGCCAGTGCCCGCTTCGCATCCTAACGGCCAAATTCCGAAAGCACCAGACCTTTATTCCGATCCAGTGTCATCCCGACACTCCAGGCATTTATAAATAATAATAGCCGATTACCTTTTAGATCCCGAATCTTCTTCATATCGGATGTTCCGATGATCTTATCCAGTTCGGTATCCTTATTCTCAACCCACCGGATATGTTCATAGGGCAGATTTTCTAATTTTATCTCGACATTATATTCATTTTCCAGTCGATACTTAAGCACTTCAAACTGAAGTACCCCGACCACCCCGACAATGATCTCTTCCATACCGGAATTGTCCTCTTGGAATATCTGGATCGCCCCTTCCTGGGCAATCTGGGTGATCCCCTTGACAAACTGCTTCCGTTTCATGGTATCCATCTGCCGCACCCTGGCAAAGTGCTCCGGGGCAAAGGTTGGTATCCCTTCATAACAGAATTGATCGCCCGGCAAACCGATCGT
The DNA here is from genome assembly GCA_031285465.1 of Lachnospiraceae bacterium. Taxonomy (GTDB): domain Bacteria; phylum Bacillota; class Clostridia; order Lachnospirales; family Lachnospiraceae; genus UBA935. The sequence continues at coordinate 3,599 of JAITWD010000273.1, read as the reverse complement.
ATCGCCGATGGAAAATATCCCCGGATCAAACACCCCGATAATATCACCGGCATATGCCTCTTCCAGGATCCGCCGTTCACTGGCCATGATCTGCTGTGGTTGTGACAGACGCATCGTGCGGTTTCCCTGCACGTGCCGGACCTCCATGCCCGCCTCATATTTACCCGAACAGATCCGCATAAATGCGATCCGGTCGCGATGGGCCCTATTCATGTTGGCCTGGATCTTGAAGACAAATGCCGAAAAATCCTTTTCCGCCGGTTTTATCATGCCGATATCGGCCTTGCGGGGCAATGGTGTCGTGGTCATTTGTAAAAAATAATGGAGGAAGAGCTCGACACCAAAATTGGTTAATGCCGATCCAAAGAAAACCGGGGTCAAAATACCGGCTTGAACCTCCTCCAGATCAAACGGCGCTCCGGCCGTCTCTAACAATTCGATCTCGTCGGCAAGACCTTCCCGGTTATCCGCTCCGATCACCTCATCTAAACGATCGGTTTCGTCAACCGATATCTCCTGACTGACCCCCTCCTTAGTTCCTTTCTCCGTATCAGAGAAGGTAATTACGCATCCCTTCTGACGATCATAGACCCCCTTAAAGTTCTTCCCGGAGCCGATCGGCCAATTGACCGGACAGGTTGCGATCCCCAACTCCTTTTCGATCTCATCCAGTAATGCAAAGGTATCACCTGCATCCCGATCCATTTTATTGATAAAGGTAAAGATGGGGATTTTCCTCATCACGCATACCTTAAATAATTTACGGGTCTGCGCCTCCACCCCTTTCGCGGCATCGATCACCATAACGGCAGAATCGGCGGCCATCAAGGTCCGGTAGGTGTCCTCGGAAAAGTCCTGGTGTCCCGGTGTGTCGAGAATATTGATACAAAAACCATCATATTCGAATTGTAGTACCGATGAAGTAACCGAGATGCCCCTTTCCTTTTCGATCTCCATCCAGTCGGACACTGCATGGCGGGCGGTGGCCTTTCCCTTAACACTACCAGCCTGATTGATGGCTCCGCCATAGAGCAGGAATTTCTCGGTCAGGGTGGTTTTACCGGCATCGGGATGAGAGATGATGGCAAAGGTTCTTCTTCGGTTTATTTCTGTAATTGTGCTGTTCAAGTATTTTTCCTCCAAGCATTTCTTTTGCGTTATTGATCGAAACCCTTTTGTTCCGCGCATAGCTGTGCACCGGCCTTAATTCAATAGAAAATATTTTCCTATGAAATTAAAGAAGTGCCGGCAATCGGCCCATCTAAATCAAAATAATCCAGTATGGTTGCTCCGATGTCAGCGAAGGTGGTACGGGTACCGTAATTCACCGGCTTAATGGCTTGTCCGTAGACCAGTAACGGCGTATATTCGCGTGAATGATCGGTCGAAGCCAGGTATCCAGGATCGCAGCCGTGGTCGGCAGTGATCATTAACAAATCTTCCGGGCGCAGCTTAGCCTGTAATTCCGGAAGCCATTGGTCGAATTCGGACAGTGCCCGCGCATAACCATCGATATCATTGCGATGACCGAAAAGCATATCAAAATCCACCAAATTCACAAAGCACAGCCCGTCAAATTCGCGGTCGGCACACTCGATGGTTGCACTCATACCATCATGATTATTCTTGGTATAGTTGTGAGCGGTTAATCCCCGTCCGGCAAAAATATCTCTTATCTTACCGATACCGATCACATCCTTGCCCGCTTCTTTAAGCACATCCAGCATGGTTGTCCCCTGCGGTGCTAACGCGTAATCATGGCGTCCGGCAGTCCGTCTGTAATCACCGCTTTCACCGCTAAACGGCCGGGCGATCACTCTGCCCACGCTATGATCGCCGGAAAGAAGATCGCGGGCGATCTCACAATACCGGTACAACTCGGCTAAAGGAACCTTATCTTCATGCGCCGCAATCTGAAAAACACTGTCGGCCGAGGTATAGACAATTAACCGGCCGGTCGCAAGATGCTCATCACCGAAATCCTTAATAACCTCGGTTCCTGAATAAGGACGGTTGCATAGGTAGCCGCGTCCGGTCTGACGGCAAAACTCTTCCAGCAGGTCAGCGGGAAAACCCTCCGGATAGGTTGGTAACGGCTGCGCGGAAATAAGTCCCGCTATTTCCCAATGGCCGATAATGGTGTCTTTACCCCGTGATGCTTCGCTCATCCTCGCCAGGGCTGCCTGTGGCATCGTAACCTTGTCCCCATATTCTATCCCGTCAATATTAAAAAGACCCAGTCGTTTCATATTGGGCATATGAAAATGAGGGCTACGGAATGCCGAATGTAAGGTATTTGTTCCCAAATCTCCATACTCTCCGGCATCACCCATTGCCCCGATTCCCACACTGTCCAGAACGATTAAAAAAATTCTTTTCATAGAGTTGCCCTCTCTTTATCTCTAAATAACAATTAAGTATATCACAGTTTTTTCAAAACTGCATCCGTTTATTATTCGCAATTTTCGCACATCAGGCAATTTATTTTGCCCGATTGGATGGTCTATTACCAGTATTGCCTTGTTAGGTCCTTCTTTATCAATTAAACCGGATCACATGTGATCACCGTTTGTTTTATTAGCTTCACTCGTCTAATGTGCTGATAATGATATCTTCGGGAGCAACGCCGGTTTTACGGATAACGATATCTTCAATCTGGGCGCGCTCTGCTTCGGTAAGCTCCGCCGCATTAACCACAACATCAACCGTTGTGTCGGTAATGCTTACTACCACATCACTAAATCCTTTGGCTTCGAGGAGGATTTCTGCTGCGGTTTCCTTTTCTGCCACGTTGGTAATATCGATCATACTGTCAACCGCTTCCTGTTTTTGCTCTTCACTGATATTAACATTATTAATTATTTCTAATAATGTCTCCTTACTCTTGGCACGGGTCTGCTCTTTAAGCAGTTTAGCATCGGACAGCATCCCGGCACCAGCCGTCGATATCATGCTATCGGTTGGTGGCAATGCTTCTTCAATAACATCACCGATGGTTTCGTCAATAACCTCATCCACCGATTCGGCCATACCCTCATCTAAGATGTCCTCAGTGATAACCACTTCGGCATCCAGACTCTCAATATCGCCATATGTATACTGCTCGGCATCTTCGTCCGATATCTCAAACATACTTGCAACCTCTTCCGATTGCCCCGTATTATCGATAACCGTACCGTCGGTAACCGCATCACTATTAACCGCCAAGATGTCCTCATCGCTGATCCTGTTACCTGCAAAATTCAGGTATCCGGCCACTGCGATCATAATGGCCAGCGCCGTGATCATAATTTGATTCTTTTTTACCATATTTTTCAATTTTTCATCCCCTTTTCTGTTATGATATCATTTTTACTATTTTAATTTTATGTTCGTCTATCCCAAATAATGCCACTATTGCTTCGGTTATCTCACTAATTATTTTTGCATCACCACCTCCTTGTGTCACCACCATGACTCCGGCAATCTCCGGCCTTAGGGTCTCTTTGATAAAGGGAATCTGATTACCGCTTTGATCCTCTATAAAGACCGTTTCCTGACCGGTATTAATGTCACTTGTATTACGGCTACCACCCTCCGCATCCACTTCGGTAGTTCCC
>JAITWD010000250.1 GCA_031285465.1 Lachnospiraceae bacterium | reverse complement strand
GTAGCGGAAGCACTGAGTGAAATTTTTGGCCTGTTTAAACGTTGCAATAAATATATTGACGAGACCGAGCCATGGGTACTGGCTCGTGATGAAGCAAAAAAAGAACGGTTAAGTGTCGTGCTCTACAATTTGGTAGAGAGTATTGTGATGGGTGCATCAATATTGGAGCCATTCATGCCCGATACAGCAAAGAAAATTGCTGAGCAGTTAATGGCACCGTTACGTGATTTTTCTGATCTCTCCAAATTTGGCCTATACAAAAGTGGAACCCGCGTGACCGGGCAGCCGGAGATTCTGTTTGCCCGGTTAGATGTTAAGGAAGTGATCGAAAAAGTTGCCGCTATGTTTGCGGCCCGCTCAGAGACTATAGCAACCGACGATGGAGATAAAAATAGCCAGTCATCTAATGCAAACAGTAACATTGATATTGCAGACGGCGGTGCGGAGGACAATGTGATTGATATTGAAGCAAAGCCGGAAATCACCTATGATGATTTTGCACGGCTTCAGTTCCAGGTTGGTGAGATCATTGCCTGTGAAGAGGTGCCTAAGTCTAAAAAACTACTTTGTTCACAGGTTCGGGTGGGTCATAAGATCCGGCAGATAGTTTCGGGTATCAAGCAGTCTTATACCGCCAGCGAGATGGTGGGAAAAAAGGTTATGGTTTTGGTAAATCTGAAGCCGGCCACCCTTGCGGGGGTGTTGTCGGAGGGTATGCTTTTATGTGCAGAGGATCAGGAAGGTAGATTGGTCCTGATGACACCGGAACAGGTAATGCCGGCAGGTGCCGAAATCAGCTAAGGAAACGCTGATTTAATCAGTATTTTCTTGGTACATTGTTTCGAAAGTATGGATTTTAGTCACTTATGGTTGATTCACGATTGGATTCTGGGGATGAAAGGTCGGGGTGGGCAATGGTTACTAAAGAGGAGTTATTCTTTGATTCATGCGACCATATAAGTAAAGTACATGCTGTAAAATGGATACCCAATATAGAAGTAAGAGCCATCATGATCGTTGCTCATGGGATGGCGGAGTATATCGAGCGGTACGATAAATTAGCGGTGTATCTGGCCGACAGAGGCATCCTGGTGGCAGGAAATGACCATTTGGGTCATGGTCGCTCGGTTGGGGAAAAAGGGCCAGGTTATATATGTGAACAGGATCCGGCAATGGTATTGGTCAGGGATGTTCATCGTTTAAAGCGATTGCTCCAGGAGGAATATCGGGGAGTGCCTTTCATTTGCCTTGGGCACAGCATGGGTTCGTATGTTATCCGCAATTATTTATGCCGATATGAGAACGATGTGTCCGGAGCAATAATTGTTGGTACCGGTATGCCGGCGAGGCCCCTGATATTATTTGCCCGTGCGCTGGCTAATGTGCAGGCGCTAGTGTTAGGAGGTCGGAGTCCGGGTAAGATGCTTAATAATCTTACATTTAGTGGATATAATAAAAGAATTGACCGACCATTATCTCCCTTCTCATGGTTGAGCGAGAATGAAGAAAATGTCCGGGCATATGATGATGATCCACTGTGCGGCTTTCTTTTTTCCGTAAACGGCTTTCAAACCTTGTTCGAATTGATCCATCGATCACAACAAAAGGATCTGACCATGGTACCGACCGATTTACCGCTATTTTTTATAGCCGGCAGTAAAGATCCGGTTGGCGATTATGGTGTCGGCGTTAGAAGGGCAATGGATAGCTTGCGAAAACTGGGCATGAGTGATATTACGGAATTAATGTACCCGACCGCCCGGCATGAGGTATTAAATGAAAAATATAATGAAGAGGTTTTCGGTGAAATTTATGAATGGACGGTTAAGAAGATCATTAATATTGCTGACAATAAGCATAATGATGTTCACTTGGGTAATACCAGTACAGGCGAATGATGAGCTACAGTCGACAGAGGATATTACCGGATTGATCCAGGATTATCAAGGCACAATTGATGAATTAGTTGGTAATATGGATGAAAGTACTGTAAGCGAGGCCTTTTCCTTCCTGGAAGAGAAGGTGGCCGATGGTAGTTTCGAAAGCGAAGAAGGGCTAAGGGAAGCAATCGCTGAGGGCCAGGAACGTTTTGGGTTTGAAATTAGTGAGGAGCAGGCCCGAGATGTGTTAGGAATGGTAACAGCGTTGGAGGACATGGGTTTTGATAGTGAAAGTATTATAAATAACATTGAGTCCATGTATAATGAATATGGCAGTGATATTACTGAGCATACGGAGGAAATAGTGGTGGAGGCGGTTAAGGAATCGGCAGGAACCATTATAAAAAATGCCATTTTGGACTTTTTTGCAATGATTGGAGAAGCGGTCAAGAATTTTTTTGAAAATCTTTTTTGAACATTGAGATAAAAAAGGGGTAATATTGTAAAATTATTTTTTTGATTCTTTAAACTTCTCATTCCGAATTAATTTAATTGGTGTAAGTGTTCCTAAGTAGTATAAAACAATGAAAATAGCGGGAAAAGAATTTTCAGATGGCAAAAATCAATTGATTTAATGATAAA
>JAITWD010000083.1 GCA_031285465.1 Lachnospiraceae bacterium | reverse complement strand
CCGATATCTTTTACCTCACCACGGATATCGGATAATTTCTCGGCATTGGCCTCCTGCTTAAGTAAAAGCAATTTGGCCTTCAGCATTTGCATCGCCTTATCTTTATTCATGTGCTGCGAGCGCTCATTTTGACACTGAACCACTACTCCGGTGGGAAGATGGGTGATCCGAATGGCCGACGAGGTCTTGTTGATATGCTGACCGCCCGCCCCACTGCTTCGATAGGTATCAATACGCAATTCGTCATCATTTATATCAATATCGACATCGTCCTCAATATCCGGCATAACATCCAGCGAAACAAAGGAGGTTTGACGTTTGCCCTGAGCATTAAAAGGAGAGATACGCACTAGGCGGTGAACCCCTTTTTCCGATTTGAGGTAACCATAGGCATTTACACCATTAATTTGGAAGGTCACCGATTTGATCCCGGCCTCATCGCCATCCAAATAATCTAACACCTCCAGACTATAACCTTTGCGATCGGCCCAGCGGCTGTACATCCGGTAGAGCATGCCGCACCAGTCACAGCTTTCGGTTCCTCCTGCGCCGGCATTAAGCTTTAAAATGGCGTTGTTTTTATCATATTCTCCCGAGAGCAGGGTACTGATCCGAATGTTCTCGAAGGTTTGGATAAAAGAATCCAACTCCTGACGGATATCCGGAATGACACTTTCGTCATTTTCCTCGTAACCCAATTCAATCAATGTAGCAATATCGTCGTACTGCCCCTCCAGGTTCCTAATAACCTCGACGGCATCCTTAAGTGACTTAAGCTCTTTCATTTTATTATTGGAAATGTCGGGATTGTCCCAAAAATCCGGAGCGGTCATATCCATTTCCAGTTCCTCAATTTTCTTTGACTTATTATCTAAGTCAAAGTGAATCCCTCACTTCCGCTAAAGGAGTTTCGTATGCCTGTAATTCTGATTTCATCTGATCTAATTCTACCACCTATGCGTCACCTCTTTCCTATTTTTATTTGATTGGGCAAAAATCTTCCATTAAAAACTACTAAATTGAAAATTAATGCTTCATTAATAATATATCATTATTAAGCCAATTGGCAAGTTTTAAAAAAATAATCGGATTTCTAATAATTTTAATAGTAGTATTTGGGCAAAAAAGAGCTATCGCACGACCAAATATTTTCAGACAATGCGATAGCTCCCTTTTAAAATCCCCCGCCAGTTCATTAACTATGGCCTGCCATAAAATTATGACAGTGGGTTGGCATCTGTTCATGCCTCACCTTCAGTTTTACGATCTATCCGGTGAATATCGGTGGTCATCAATGATCGCCTTTAATATCGGTGGTCACCTCAATAATCGCCTTTATTACCGACATCTATCACTTAGTATGAAAAGAATACTTCTGTCTAAAATAATTAGTCTTTATGCATTTGAAGCTTAATTAAATATCATTACCTACATTATCTCAATAAAGCTAAATAATGATACTCAACAACCAATGCTTTTAAGATGTGCGTATTCCTTTGATACTGTTCTTATTATTAGCACAAAACAAGATAAGATACAGCCAAAAACTGGGTTACTATCCAATAACAAAATGCCCGCAAATCCGGCACAGGAAACGCTTCAATCAGCGTTTCCCCTGTATAAATTATACAAATATAACTCAATTAAACGATCGCAACCCCAGCACTGCCATAACCATTAATAGTACCCGCCAGCGACAGGGCACTGGCATTTCTTGCCCCAAAGACCATTAGGATATTTCCTCCCTCCAAAACAGCAAAATTGATACTATTGGCTTCACCATAAAGCAACTGTCCTACCGAGAGTAATGCAATGCCCGGCTGCAGTTGAATAAGGGAACTGGGGATCGGTGCGTAATTATTACTGCCGGGAGGCGCATAATAAAGCTGTGCGTAAATATACGTAGTGCCCACACTCAGACTGCCACCGATCGCGGTTGTAAACCGTGCTGCCATCCGGGTTATCGTTCCGGTCCTGGGAATCGTGAAACCATATTCGCTACCGGTCAGAATGATCGACTGACCGAAAAGCTGTGTCCCCAGTGTTGCCGTTCCAAAACCCAAATATTCCGCCGTGCCAAATGCACCCGCTGCCGCAAAGTTAAGAGACATAAGACTACTACCGGAAGCATAAGGAATAATCGCACTTGCACCGGCTGGACCGGTGGGACCGGTCGGACCATTAATACCCTGAATACCTTGTAAGCCTTGCAGACCTTGTGGACCGGTCGCACCAATTGCGCCCTGGATCCCTTGTATACCCTGCGGACCGGTTGCACCGTCAATGCCTTGGAGACCCTGTAAACCTTGCGGACCAGTTGGGCCAGTCGGACCAACCTCACCAGCCACTCCGTCGATACCTTGGATACCCTGTATTCCTTGTGGACCGGTCGCACCTATTTCACCAGGTATTCCTTGCAGCCCCTGGGGACCGGTCGGACCGATCGGGCCGGTTACACCGATCGAACCGGTGGGACCGGTCGGACCAATCTCTCCCGACGCACCGGTCGGACCGGTGGGACCGGCGATACCATCAGCACCGGTAAGCCCTTGGACCCCCTGGACACCTTGAGGACCGGTCGCGCCAATTTCTCCTTGTTGCCCTTGAATACCTTGAACACCTTGAGGACCAGTTGCTCCGGTCGGACCGATTGGACCAATTGGCCCCATCGGACCGGCTATCCCGGCAGGACCGATAGGCCCAACCGGACCGGCTATGCCCTGCTGACCGGGCGATCCGGTTGGGCCAGTCGGACCGATCTCCCCGGCTGCACCGGTCGGTCCGGCAATGGCACCAACACTAATCCAGTCATTGATATTGGCATCCCATGCATAGAGATTGGGTTCAACATAATAATACTCTCCCGGTGCCGCTCCGGTCGGCAATGCCGTCCTTAAATCAGCTAAACTGGCATAGGTGCCCAAAATGCTGCCCACACTGCCGGCTGCGCCTGTCATACCGGTTGCGCCGATAGGACCAGTTGGGCCGGTCGGACCGGCTATACCGGGCATACCGGTCGGACCGACCATGCCCATCGGACCAGTCACACCTATCGGGCCGATCGGACCGGTTGATCCCATATCACCTTGAATGCCTTGCGGTCCCTGGGGACCGGTAGCTCCGGACAAACCTTGCAGACCTTGAATACCTTGAATACCTTGAATACCCATCGGACCAACGGCGCCAGTTGCGCCACTGGGACCGGTCACTCCAGCCGGACCAGTGTCGCCGCATATATATGCACAACTCTGCTAGTAGTTAAGGAAATCGCTTCTTTAAGCAATAACCGTTAGTCCTTGTCGATTATTTTCGATGAAGTCGGCTACCCGTTTTAACTCATCAGCAAAGGCAAATTTAATTGTCAGTTTTCCATCTTCATGGAGGTAGATTGTATCAATCAGTTGGGTGACTATCCCCCGATCAAGACTTGTGATATTTTTGTGCTTTGTAAAGGCGGTCAAGTATGCATCATCCGCGTTCACACCATTTGACATATTATTGATCTCACCTTTTATTGCTTCGATAGCTTCTTTCAGCCGATTGCACTTTTCATCAAAATTTCCTTTCATCCGATGGTAATCATCTTTACTTATTTCACCGCTTTTCCAGTCTAAATAAAGACTGTCAATGGCAGTAAGCATTTTATGTAATTCTTCTTCACGGGTTGCTAAAAGGCTGTTTAAACGAGTAGAGCTGGTTTTTACGGCGGGGTTCTGATTAATCTCATCCAAGATGTCGGTTAAGGATTCCACGGTAGCAATCTGCACTTGAATGGCACTTAGCACGGCTTGTATTAGTTTATCTTCCCTGATCGCATGATCGGTACAATAGCCTTTATCGACCTTTGTCCGGCAATGGTAATAAACATAATCTTTACACATTCTCCGTCGCAAGCTTCTCTTACAGTCGGCACAACGTAAGAATCCGGAGAACAAGTATACCGTTCTTTTATTAGGTGCTGTACGAGTGTCGCGTGAATGTAATAACTGCGCTTTATCAAAGGTTTCCTTGTCGATGATGGCATCATGGGTGTTCGGGACAATGTACCACTCATCTTGTGGTACTCTTCTCTGGGTATGAACCTTATAACTGATGATCCGGGATCTTCCCTGCACCATATTTCCAATATATACTTCATTGGTCAATACACCTAAGACTATCGAACCACTCCAAAGACCGTCACTTTTAGCGAGTGATGGGTTCTTATAGTTCAGACGCTGAACATGGGCTTTGTATGTCGATGGACAACAGATGCCCAACCCATTCAACTTTTTGGCGATGGATGCTTTGCTCAGCCCATCATTCACGAACCATAGGAAAATATTTCGTACCACATCGGCGACTTCATCATCAATGATCAGATGCCCCTTATTATCTGGATCTTTATGGTATCCATACGGAGCAAATGCACCGATAAACTCCCCCCGCCGGCGTTTGGCATCAAAGGTCCGCCGGACATCAGCAGAGGTCTTTGCCGCATAGCGGTCATTCATCAACCCATTTATCGGTATTTCCATACCGTTTTGGATGGCATCCGGATTCTCGTAGCTATCAACAAAGGGATTGCTTATTGAGATGAAACGAACACCTTTTCGCGGAAATATTTGTTCTAGATATCTTCCCTGATCGGCATAGTTTCGAAATGCCCGTGAGAGGGTTTTAACAATGATGCAATTCACCTTCCCACCTTCCACATCCTCCATCATCCGCTGAAAGCTGTCGCGCGAATCATCGGTTCCGGTTAGCCCGTCATCCATATAGACATCTACGACGGTATACTCTTCTTGAAAATGCGTTTCGACATATTCCTCCAGCATTTTTCGCTGTTCAACAATGCTTCGGCTTACATCGGTGGTGTTATCTGCTAACCTTCCCCTTGCCCTCTTTTGATTATCTGCTCTGTCATCATCCCGCCAATCCTCTTTTGATAAGCGGATATAAAGTGCAATGTTCCAGACCACTGATTTGGATTCCAGAGTTGCTTTACGTACTCTTGGCATAACCCTCCTTCCCTCAATAATCACAAGATTATTATACCTTTATTTCAACGCTCAGTCAAACCACAACCGCCTGTGTAGCCCCTGAATTGGCACTTTTGACCATAGTCCTTACTTCTTACTAAGACGAATGAAATAATCGATCAGTGCGCCGGATAATGTCTTTTCCGTTTCGGCAAAGCAGACCCTTACAGGGGTGTCGCCACTCATGAAACAGTACGGATTATGAATTTGCTCTAAGTATTGTTCAATCCGTTCCATCTGTGGCAATGATGGATCAACAGTGATATTGTCCGCATTGACTAAATCATCAGGATTGATCTCCCGTAAATCTAATTGGCTCATTTTATTTAGTTCCATACTATCTAACATGCATAGCCCTCCTTGGTAAATTGTATGTTTTGTCGCTTGTACGATATGTGGTTCAAAAATGGGACTATTACCGACGATATTTGGTTGGCAAGGTACAAGGGCGGGGCGAAAAAAGTCCCCACTATCTTAACCGTTAAGTAAAGGGGTGTGACGAAAAAATCTTTACATTTATTAAAAAAACCCTCACTATATATGCCGTTTATTAGAGGGGTCTGCCGAAAAATTAATATCTTTACAAAAAAGCCCCTCTATATACAGGTAAGTCCATCGCCTTAACATCACTGACATTACCCAATTTTTCGATTAAAAATAAATCAACTCAAAAACTTATATTAGATAATGATGGACCACCACCGCTTCACGATAATGCGATAAATGAAGGATGGACACCGCCAAGACTGCGAAACGGTCTAACGATACACTTTTCCCCTTTTCCATGTATTCCTTTCGGTATATTCCACGGACGACATACGGTCTGGATAACATTGCCCGATCTAACCGCCCATACTTCCTTGGGTTGGCGTTCATCCGTTCTTCTAATAACTCCACCACCTTCACCCGCTGATCGGCGGGCATTGCTTTATAATGATCATACATTTTTTGCGCATGTTCGCGCCTTAAACGATGAATATTTGCATCATGACAGGCTTTCACTTCTCTTTCAGTAAAAACCTTGTTATTTGATCCATCAAAATATTTTTTGACAAACTCCTTATCTTCCTTGGCAATCAATTGCTCTTGATATTTACCGCCCTTTCCCTTTCTTACAATCACGTATGAGCGCCCATCGCGTTCCACATAGTCCTTACCGCACAGTTTCGCATATTCGGCTCGCCGGATCCCGACCCTTTCCGCAAACTGGATCACCCGCTCATTCCGTTCATTCCTTAAACCAATATTATCGCGACCGCGAGTGGAAATTTCCGGTCGGGCATAATCAAACCCATCCATTTTTAGATTAAGTGCTTTGCAGATTGCGGCTAATGCTGTTTTTTGACTGGCAGCAGCGTAATTATTTTTCGCCAAGTCATTCATATAATTTTGTACCTGCGCTTCGGCTTCTTGAATGGTCGCTTTTTTAAATCCATTGTTCGTAAGATAACGGGAAAATTTATCGCACTGTTGCAGATAGGTTTTTTCCGTTTTCGTCCCGAGATTTTTTATTTTTATCTGGTGTTGCATTTCAATTCGTATTGGTTTTTGGTTTGCCACTACATTTTCTCCACGGTTAAAAAATAAAAAGCGTAATTAAATAAATCCAACTCAAATACTCTGACTCAAAATTTTTATAGAAGAAACACAAAATAAACATTAAATTACGGCTGTTATGGAAGCCACACCCCTGTCTTACGACCGTTAATTTTAGTCAACAGGCTTTTTTAATGATGGTGCCTTACAACATCACAGGTTCCAGCTGACTGGTCTGGAACTTGTTTTACTACGATAACTATTGATTACTCTTACATTTGAGGTTGTCATCGTTCCCGATTGTTTGCCTCCTTCCAATGTCTTTTTGCCGATTACCCGGCTCTTTGTAGTTCTTAATGCTTATTTCTCACCTTATTCCTTGGTTCTTCATTGCTGGTTCTCACCTACTTTTATGTTTTTCATTGTGGATTTCTCACCTCCCTTACGGGTTTTCAGTCTTTTTAATCGAGATGTGCGGTTATATCGACAGCGCGTAGCCCGTTTTCTATTTTTGCTTCGCAAAAACAGACGGGTCGCTTGTCAATATAACCGCACTTGTTCCGGTAATCGCAAATACATTCTTAAAATAATTCTTAAAATGATTTGCCTTGGTTTGTTTGGGTCGTCTCTTTTCAGAAAATAGAAGCGGAATGACATTTTTGTTTTGGAAATGGTTAGTTGGAATTTTCCAGATAATTGATTTAGAAGAATACAGAAAACCTCAGAAAAATATTTTCCTGAGGTCGCTTTGACGGTGATTACTTTTACTTATAATA
>JAITWD010000116.1 GCA_031285465.1 Lachnospiraceae bacterium | reverse complement strand
CAATCCACGCCCCCCAAGCGGGGAGCGACAGCAAACATGCACAAATAATTCCCTCATCCCCCAAGTAATTATGTCACATATTCACATTTTCTCTACCTAATACCCTGCAAGCACCGCCCTCACTGCAAAAAGCGGCCCTCTCACAAGACATTTTCTGGTGCGAATCCCCTAAGGAATTCATGTGCACTTCACATTCGCACCAACCTATATCATCATACAACCTCGCCTCAACAAATACAACCATTTTCAACCGTAAAAACCGCATAAATCTACAATTCCACAAATCAACGAAAACGTAAAATAAAAATTCCAATTCTAGTTACCAATAAAATGCTTTGTAAAGTTGGCTGTATTTCGTTCAGATAAACAGCAACCCGGTTTCAATAACGATCTTTTTGCTGGAATCTATTTATACCATTTTAAGGAAATAATTATATCTAAAGTTATACCACGCGTCCATTTCTTCGAAGCCTCCTTGCTCCTTGCATCCTAAAAGATAAACCAATATCTTAGAAGAAATTTTGTCATTTTCTCCTTCAAGAAAATGAATCGTATTTTCCAATCCTGCACCAACTAAAAATTCCATTTCAACGCCAATGGACGCATCAAAGTCTAAATATTTTGCTCCCCATATTGCCTTTACATCGGTAACATCTCCTATTCTCGAAAGCAGAAATATGCACCAGTAAAAGACCTCGAAGTCATAGGTATCGTCCTCTTCATGTGGACTTTTGGAACGTTCAGATATCTCAATTGAAAAAAGATATCTGATAAGGCTTGCATGTTCAAAGGAAACTTCTTTGTGCAGTTTTCTGTATATTTCTTTTCTAAAGGTGCATACTTTGAGTTTGCTAATTGCGTCGCTAAAATTAATGCTGCCACTAATAAGAGACTCTATAAAATCATCGGCCATCGTATTCTCGCCTCCTAAGTTGCATCAATACATAAATCCCCTTCTTTTATGTCAGTTTTTCTGTCAGCTTTTATGTCGGTTTTTCTGTCCGCTTTCATGTTGGTGACCCTCTCCCGCTTAACCTATCAAATCCCCCCATCACTCAACAATAATACTTCATCACTACCCGGACACTATCCCGCCCCTGATAACTATCTATCTCCGGATAATACGCCATACTTATTTCCATCGGCAGATCATTTGACCGCTCCGCTTTTATGTCCTTGACCGCTTCCGCTTTTGTGCCATTTGACCGCTCCCCCTTTATATCCTCCACGCGGCCATTGCTACCATAAAGCTGCGCAACCTGCCGGCGGGAATAGCGCTCCGCCAAAAACCGGTCAAAGCCTTCAATATCACCAAAATAGACCATCTCATAACTTCGACCGGTTTCGTCGGCGATCGTATATCGGCCAACCGTTCCGCCCTTTCCTAGTACCCGTCCCCGTAATAGGCGGATATTCGTGCGGGCAAAAAGCGGCTTTTGGTTGCCCGGTCCAAAGGGCTCCATTTTATCCAATTCGGCAATTAGCTGCCGATCCGCCCATGATAACGGCAACGCAATATCGATATGCACCGTCTCCACACACTCGTCCGCCGTAAGGGTCGTGTGGCGGTTCAAATACTCTCTAAAGGGCTCGATATTTTCTTTTGGCAGTGACAGTCCCGCCGCCATCTTATGGCCGCCGTATTTGCTGAATAGCTGCTTACACTTACTCATTTCCTCATACATATGATAGGCTTCGATCGACCGCCCCGACCCTTTAACCTCTTCCTCACCATCGGTCAGGATAAAGGTCGGTCGCCCATAGCGCTCCCTGATCCGACCGGCGATGATCCCCGCCAGACTCTCATGACAATCAGGCAGATAGATGACCAGTACCTTGTCGGTTATGCCCCTTACCGCTCCTGCTTCTGCGATCGTACCCGCTTCTGCAATCGTACCCGCTTCCGCGATCGACCCTGCTTCTGCGATCACCGCCCCCGTGGTCATACCCGCTTCCGCAGTCGCCGTCTCTGCGATCGCACCTGCCTCCACGATCGCCACCGCCGCTTCCACCCCCTTAAGGGTCATCTCCTTGCGGCTCTCATTGAGGTGCTTTAGTTCGGCGGCACGATTGACCGCCTCCCGGTAATCCTTTGATCGTAGTAAAGCAATCGCCCGCTCTGCCGAATCCAGACGTCCGGTCGCATTCAGACAGGGACCGATCACGAAGCCTAAGTGATAGGTACTTAACCGTCGTCCGGCGATACCATTCACTTCGATCAGCGCCTTAATGCCTAAGTTAGTGCACTCCCGTAACCGCGCCAGACCATATTTGACTAAGATCCGATTCTCCTCCCGCAGCTCCATCACATCGCAGACGGTCGCCACCGCGCCCAGACAAAGTAGCTCCTCCCGCAGTGGTAACGGCATCGTCTTGTTCATCCTCGTGAAAAGGGCTTCAACCACCTTAAATGCTACTACCGCGCCACAAATCTGCTTGTAGGGATAGGGGCAATCCTCCTGCTTGGGATCCACCACTGCATCGGCGGGTGGCAGGATAAAGCATCGTCTTCCCTCTGCCGACTCTTCAAAAGGCACCTCATGGTGATCGGTCACGATCACCGTCATCCCCATCGCTTTACCGGCGGCAATCTGCGCCGCCGCCGCAATGCCGTTATCACAGGTAATGATGGTATCGATCGCATCGGCCGCGGCCGTTTCGATCAGACTGTCATTAAGTCCGAAGCCATCCTTCATCCGATGGGGAATGACCGTATCCACCTGTCCGCCCAATTCCTCCAGTCCCCGCAATAATATATAGGTGGCACAGATCCCATCCACATCATAATCACCGATCACCCGCATGGACCGGTGAGCGGTGATCTTTTCTTCCATAATGGTGACCGCCCGCTCCATTCCCTTTAGCAAAAAGGGATCGGATAGCCCTTCGATCGTACCATTCAGGTAGCGATCGATATCACTTTTCTCGATAATATCACGGTTCCGGATCAACCGCGCCAGCACCGGTGAAATGCCAAACTCCCGCCCGATCCCTTCAAAATCTGCCTTCTTGGCAGCAACAAACCACTTTGACATGCTTATCCTCGCACATAATCTTTTTTCCTATGATCGAAACGATCCGTGATATCATCAGGGCAAACTACCGCTTGTCCCTACATTATAATATTTGCTCTAAGGATGCGCACGGATTCCCCGTGGAAACTGACACTTTGTGCCGCAAATCCGGGGCGGGAAACGATTTTATAAGCGTTTCCCTGATATGTAAATTCCTTCATGACATCACGCTTTCCGTACATAATGCGGATAATAGAAACCGTACCACCGTCTTCCTCATGCAATTCAAAAGTAATATAGTTATAAATATATTCGCAGATCCCTGCGCGCCTCATTAGTATAATCCACTTCCCACTTAGGCTTTTCCATCATTTATTATTCTTTCCACTTACCCTTTAGTAATTTTTAAGGAAACACTGCTTTAATCAGTGTTTCCTTAGTTGCTCCATCTCTTCCCTCACCTGTTTTGCCGAAGTAACCCTCCCCGCCACAACATCGTCCATCCCTTTTTCCAGCTCAATATTGACTTGTTCTTTTGAAAGTCTTGCATAGTCTAATGGCATATCGGGCGGCAGACTAACCTCAAAGGGAATTCCTTTACGAAGCACCACTTGATGCAGGAACAGATTGATCGCATTGGCTACCGGTATGCCCAGTTGTGTAAGGATCCGCTCTGCCTGCTCCTTGATTTCCGGTTCGACCCGGGTATAAATACTGGATGTTTTTGGCATGATCATCAACTCCTTTCGCCCTCATCATACTCTATTGTATAGCTTATTGCAAGCTTTTATATCGCTAATGGCAAGCATCGCTCACACTATTAATTTTGGCCGATCAGATCAAACAAACTGATCTGATCCGACTCGGGCAGATCGCCGAACAAATGCAATTGCTCCATCAATTCCACCACCGTCTTCGACACCCGCGTCCGCTGCCGGAAATCCTCCCGCGACAGATAGGCACCCAGCTTGGAGGCTTCCACGATCGCCTCGGCTGCCTTTTCACCCAGACCGTCGATACTGTTGAGCGACGGCATGATCTTGCCCTCCACCAATTGGAAATTCCGCGCATGGGCGGTAAAGATGTCGATCGGCGTAAATTCAAAGCCGCGCGCATACATCTCCTGCACGATCCGCATATCCCGATAGGTGTCCTGCTCCTTTTTGGACAGCTTATCCTCCCGCCGTTTGTACTCGGTCATCACACTCTCCAGATGCTTTACGCCTTGACACATGATCTCATAGGAAAAGGCTGACGCCCGGATGGAAAAGAAGGCCGCATAATATGCCGTCGGATAATAAACCTTATAATAGGCGATCCGCCACGCCATCATCACATAGGCCGCCGCGTGCGCCTTGGGGAACATGTACTTGATTTTTTTACAGGACAAAATGTACCATTCCGGCACCTGTGCCGCCGTCATCGCCTCAACCCATTCGTCCCGCAGTCCCTTGCCCTTCCGCACACTCTCCATGATGGTAAAGGAGAGGGAATTGTCCATCCCCTGATTGATCAGATAGGTCATGATATCATCACGGGTACTGATAACGGTGGAGATGGTCGCCATGCCGTCCTTGATCAGACTCTGGGCATTGCCCAGCCACACATCGGTGCCGTGGGAGAGGCCGGAGATACAGATCAGGTCAAAAAACGACGCCGGCTTGGTATCTTCCAGCATCTGGATAACGAAATCGGTGCCGAACTCCGGTACCCCCAAAGCCCCCAGGGCACAACCGCCGATCTGCGCCGGGGTGATCCCCAGCGCTTCGGTATTGCGAAACAGCGACATGATCTTGTCATCCTGTAGCGGTATCGCCACCGGATCGACCCCGGTCAGATCCTCTAACATCCGGATCATGGTCGGATCGTCATGCCCCAGAATATCCAGCTTTAGCAGGTTATGATCGATGGAGTGATAATCAAAATGGGTGGTGACAATGTCGGTATTCATATCATTGGCGGGATGCTGGACCGGAGTGAAAGAATTGATATCCTCACCGAGCGGTAGCACAATGATCCCGCCGGGATGCTGACCGGTACTCTTCCGGACTCCGGTGCAACCGGTA
>JAITWD010000099.1 GCA_031285465.1 Lachnospiraceae bacterium | reverse complement strand
CAAGTAGCCTAAATAATCAGCTTATGTATATATATAATTATTTTCACGCTATTCTTCCACGTAATGATAGTTCAGCAAGCGAGTTTGATTCACTTTTTATGTCATATATGAGAATCGATGACTGCGATGAAAAGATTATAATGTTTTGTGATAGAATAGAAAAAAGATTTGAGTGCAGCAATGATGAAAAAAATAATGATAAAGTTGAGCGCTTAAAGAAACTTATTTGTTTTGTTAGCAGTAAATATGAAAAAGAAGGGGTGTCAGGACGTCTAGATGTTAAAATGGATAAAGAAGGAGTAGACATATTGATGTTTGAAATTGAAAGTATGTATAAAATTAAGGAATTTCTAAATACCAAAAATATTTCTAAAGAAAGTTACCATGTAAATAAACATTTTCCGATTGAAAAGCTACCGTCAGCAATTAATTATTATTCTGATCATAAAGCAACGCTTGAAATAGGCGAACTAACGAAAGGGGTTAATGATATACTGAGTTATATATGTGATAATGAATGTGAGATTACATCAGCAGATTATGATAAATTAGAAGCCATTACAGCGTGGAGATGTGAGCAGGTTGGAAGTACGAATGGCGCTTATTGGCGGCAAGATCTTATATATATTAAAAATAATCTAATTAAAAGTCTCAACAAAGACTACGGAGAATTCCAAAGATCTTTGAAACCAAAGGAATAAAGAAATTAAGATTGAGTATTCATCAAAAAAAGTGTAGAATTGGTAAAGTGATAATTAAAAATAAATCTTGAAATAAAAGCAAGCAATATTAAGGAGAAAACTATGGCACTTAATAAAAAGCCGGTCAACGGAATGAAGGATATCCTTCCGGTGGAGATGCAGATCCGGGATTATGTGATCGGAATTATTAAAGAAACATATGGTAAGTTTGGTTTTACCTCTATCGAAACCCCCTGTGTGGAGCATATTGAGAATCTGAGCAGCAAGCAGGGCGGCGAAAATGAAAAGCTGATCTTCAAGATTTTGAAGCGGGGCGAAAAGCTGAATCTGCAAACGGCAGCGACGGAAAATGATGTGGTGGACGGCGGCCTGCGCTATGATCTGACCGTTCCCCTGGTGCGGTATTATTCCGGTCATGCCAATGAATTGCCGGTTCCATTTAAGGCATTGCAGATGGGACCGGTCTGGCGCGCCGACCGTCCGCAGCGGGGACGGTATCGTCAGTTCATGCAGTGTGATATCGATATTTTGGGCGAGGCGTCCAACCTGGCGGAGATTGAGCTGATCCTTGCCACCACGACCACGCTGGGGGCGATCGGTTTTAAGAACTTTCAGATCAGGATCAATGACCGGCGGATCCTTAAGGCAATGGCGGCCTACAGCGGGTTTGCTGAGGAGAGCTTTGACAGTGTGTTTATCACCCTGGATAAGATGGACAAGGTCGGTATGGAGGGGGTTGCTACCGAGCTTTCCAATAATGGCTTTGCGGCGGAAGGGATAGAGAAATATCTTGGTCTCTTCAGCGGTCTTGCCACCGCTCCAAACGGGATCGATTTTCTGGATAAAACGCTGGGTGATCACCTTAAGCCGGAGGTGATCGGTGATCTGCGGGAGATCATCGACAGTGTTGCCGGTACTAAGGCAGCGGAGTTTGAGATAGTATTTGATCCGACGCTGGTCCGGGGAATGTCTTATTACACCGGCCCGATCTTTGAGGTGGCGATGCCGGAGTTTGGCGGGAGTTGTGGCGGTGGCGGCCGTTATGATCAGATGGTTGGACGGTTTACCGGAAAAGAGGTTCCGGCGTGCGGGTTTTCCATTGGTTTTGAGCGGATCATCCTCTTGCTGATGGAAAGTGGTTTCACCGTTCCGACGAAAGCTAAGAAAAAGGTTTACCTATTGGAAAAGGGATTATCAACCACCGAGCTGTGCCGGATCATTGCAGCGGCGCAAACCGAGCGTCAGGAGGGGTGTCAGGTGTTGGTGACCCGGATGAATAAAAATAAAAAGTTCCAGAAGGAACAGTTGATCAAAGAAGGTTATGAAGAATTTTGTGAGTTCTATTGTGAACCGCTTAACTAAGGAAACACTTTAATCAGCGTTTCCCCGAGTCCGGTTTATGACCCAGCTAAAATGATAAGCTTATTGAGCATAGACAAATTGTAGACATATGATCATGGAAATAACGTTAAAGGAGAAATAACATGGCAGAGGCAATGAAAGGCTTGAAGAGAACCCATCGGTGTACCGAATTATCGGTGGCCAATATCGGTGAAACGGTAACGGTTATGGGATGGGTACAGAAGAGTAGAAATAAAGGCGGGATCATCTTCGTCGATTTACGCGACCGCAGTGGATTATTACAGATCATCTTAGAGGAAGAGAGCTGTGGTGCGGAGAATTTTGCCAAAGGGGAGCGGTTAAGAAGTGAGTTTGTCATCGCCGTTACCGGGATTGTGAGTAACCGGGCCGGTGCGGTTAATGAGCACCTGGAAACCGGAGCGATTGAGATTAAGGCGGATGGATTACGGATCCTTTCCGAAGCGGAAACACCGCCCTTTCCGATTGAGGCAGGATCGCGGACTAAGGAAGAGTTACGTTTGAAATATCGTTTCCTGGATCTGCGCCGTCCCGATCTGCAAAGTAATATTATCCTGCGCAGTGCGATTGCCACCTCCATGCGCGCCTTTTTGGCAGCGGAGGGATTTTTGGAAATCGAAACCCCGATCCTTAATAAGTCGACGCCCGAGGGGGCGCGCGACTATCTGGTGCCCAGCCGGGTTCATCCGGGCAGTTTTTATGCTTTGCCCCAGTCGCCACAGCTGTTTAAACAATTATTGATGTGTTCAGGCTATGACCGTTATTTCCAGATTGCCCGTTGTTTCCGTGATGAGGATTTGCGCGCCGACCGGCAGCCGGAATTTACGCAGGTGGATATGGAGCTGTCCTTTGTGGATGTGGATGATGTGATCGACATCAATGAGCGGTTGTTGAAGGCGGTCTGCCAAAGTGCCATTGGATTGGATATTACCCTTCCATTGCCACGGATGACCTGGATCGAAGCGATGGATCGGTTTGGTTCGGACAAACCGGATACACGGTTTGAGATGGAGCTTACCGATGTTTCGGAGACGGTGCGCGGCTGCGGATTTGTTGTGTTTAGCGGTGCGCTTGATAATGGCGGTTCGGTACGCGGGATCAATGCTAAGGGACAGGCGGAAATGCCCCGTAAGAAGATTGATGCACTGGTCGATTTTGCCAAGGGTTATGGTGCCAAGGGCTTGGCCTACCTCTGTATTATGCCCGATGGCAGCTATAAGTCTTCCTTTGCTAAGTTTATGACCGAGGAAGAGATGGATCGGTTGGTTAAAGCGATGAAGGGTGAAGCGGGCGATCTGCTCCTGTTTGCTGCCGATAAGACGGCACTGGTATGGAGTGTACTGGGGGCATTACGCCTTGAGTTAGCGGGCCAGATGGGGCTGATTGATAGTTCACGGTTTAATTTCCTTTGGATAACCGAATTCCCCTTGTTAGATTATAATGAGGAAGAGGGACGATTTGTTGCCGTCCATCATCCTTTTACTATGCCAATGGAAGAGGATCTGCCACTATTATATGCTGCGGATTCTTTGGATTCGGTCGATTCCGACCTTGGCAAGGTGCGGGCGAAGGCATATGATATCGTGCTTAACGGAACCGAGTTAGGTGGCGGATCGGTGCGGATATTCCAAAGTGATATCCAGGAAAAGATGTTCTCCATTTTGGGAATGAGCAAGGAGGAGGCCTACGATCGGTTTGGCTTTTTACTTGATGCCTTTAAATATGGCGTTCCCCCTCATGCCGGACTGGCATACGGTCTGGACCGACTGGTGATGTTGCTGGTCAAGGCGGAATCGATCCGTGAAGTGATCGCCTTCCCCAAGGTAAAGGATGCCTCCTGTCTGATGAGTAATGCACCCGACAGGGTCGATCCGAAGCAATTGGCAGAATTGCAGATCCAGCTTGTAGAAACTAAGGTCAAGGAAGCCGGACAGGAATAGGTCGGCTAAGATTAACCGGTCAAATAGGAAGAAATGATAAACAGAAATGAGAAAAATTTATATTGCTAAAATACCGCCGGTCTATGCCCCAGTAACCTATGAGTGCTATTGCCGGAAGGTGGATGAAGAGCGGCTGGCAAAGGTGAGGCATATTCGTCCAGATCAAAGTCGGATGGGGTGCTTGCTGGCCGGTTGTCTTTTACAATGGGCGGTCAAAGAATGGCTGGCAGATCAAGAAGGGTTTGCCGACGAGAGCGCGCAGCCAGACAAAGATATTCCGATCGATCAGGAAGTGTTTAACGAAAAGGAGATGCCGACCAATCAAGAAGGGTCGCTGATATTAGCGCCCTTTTGGATCAAGTCGGTAGAGATAGAAGAAATGGTCTCCCCACCATTGCCGCTTAACTATGGCTATGGGGGGGGGGTAAGCCCTACCTGAGCGATCAATCCGAATTTTATTATAATCTGTCTCACTCCGGACCCTATGCAATATGTGGCGTGGATAGGGGGGAAATAGGGGTGGATATTCAGGAAGAGACCCCGGTGGAGGAGCAATTGGCGGAGCGTTTTTTTACCGCCGATGAAGCGGAGGCGATTAAGGCGTTGCCCGATGAAGCCGCAAGGCGCGCACTTTTCTTCCGGATGTGGTCGGTTAAGGAAAGCTTTATAAAGTTAACCGGTCAGGGGATGAAACGCGGACTTGATAGTTTTTGTATCAACTGGGAAAAGGGATTGATCGAAGAGTTTTCCGGTAAAGAGCTAGCCCGGTTTAGGGTTTGCGAAGTGGAACCGGCGGTACATTTGGCGGTGTGCTATTATGCATGAAATTTATAAAACGAGACTTAGAAACTGTTTGTGCGCTGAAGCGGCATGATTTCAAAGATATTAACTATAAATATTGTAGATGTTTACGCTTATAATAACAACCATCATAATAATAAAGAGTTTATGGATGGTCGCTTCGGAAAACTTTTTATATAAAGCTCGTCCCGCTATTCCACCGACCAGGCCACCGATGACCATCAGTGCCAGTAAGGAAAATTGGATGGGCGGGACGCTTTTGGTTATAATGGCGACCAGCAGATTGGTAAGCTGGGAGAAAAAAATAATGTAGAGCGAATAAAGAGCTGCCGATTTTGTGGTAAGTGAAAAAAAGAAAAATAAGACCACCAGATTGAGCGGACCGCCGCCAATTCCAAGAAAAGAAGAAATAAGCCCTAAGAAAAGTCCGATCGATCCACAGGCGACCGGATGGTCGATTTGGTGGGTCGGGATACGATCTTTAAAAAGGGTATAAAGAAGGGTGGCGACGGTCACAGCCAGAAGACAGATTGCCTGTATCGAGCGGATTTCATTTTGTTCGGGGAAAAAGAAAGACAAACAGCTAAATAACCATTTACCCCCAATACCGCCGACGGCAGCACCAATGGCAAGGGGAAGAGCTATTTTAGTTTCGATCCCATTGGCTTTAGTATCAATCCCTCCGGCCGTTATCACGTAATCATTACCGGTTCGGTTGCCACTAGCCTGAGCAGTTAGGCCAGTGATAATTTGGGGTCTAAGTTGTGACAGCGAGACCAACCGGTTTTGCATCACCGAATAGGTTGCCATGGACAGAACGGTGCATCCGGAGAGAAAATTGATCATTTCAGTGCTTATATTTCCAAACGCATCAAGAAGGGGCTTGATAAAGATACCACCGCCGATACCGCAGATAGCACCGACTACCGATGATACAAAAGATATGATAATAAAAATGTACGCTGTCATAGGAACTCCTTAGTAGTTTAATGAAATCGATGGGATCGGTTTAGTTGGATCGGATTGGTTGAAACGAACGATTAAACCAGGCGGTTTTATCCGGTTGATTTTATTATGAGCTCGGAATTTACATAAAGCAATTATTATGATAATATATAATATATAATAAAAACATTATATATCTTGCGGGTGGAAAATTAGTGCGAGCGATAAATCACTCACACGCAACTTGGTGCCTGCGGCCCAAAGTTTGCAGGTATTGGAAAGGCATGGTTATTAAATGACCATTAAACACTTACAGATTTTTTCAGAGGTTTGCCGCCATGGAAGCATAACTCGGGCAGCAGAGGTGTTAAACGTAGCCCAGCCGGCGGTTAGCATGGCCGTTCGGGAATTGGAGAATTTTTATGGTGTAAGGATGTTTGAACGGATGAACCGCCGATTATATATTACCGAAGCGGGTGAACGACTCCGGCTGTATGCCGACTCCATTCTTGACCGCTTAAATGAGGCACAGGTGACCTTAAAGGATATCAATACGATCAGTAAAATCCGTTTTGGGGTCAATGTTTCCTTTGGCACACAGATGCTTCCCCGACTATTATCCGGATTTGCAAAAGAGTATCCGATGATTCCGGTATACACGGGGGTTAAAAATTCCCGGCAGATTGAGGAACAGATCCTGAATAATGAGTTGGATTTTGGTATTATTGATAAGCCGTTACACACGCAGCTTCTGGTCAGTGATCTGCTTGCTGAAGATGGTATGGTGGCGGTGTGTGCCGCCGGGTATCCACTACCTGATGAAATTGAAATAAAAGAGCTGGAGCAGGTTCCGTTTTTAACCCGTGAGCAGGGGAGTGGCAACCGATACGTGATCGATCACCTGGGTACAAATTATGATATAAAGGTGAATGTTTTGGTTGAAAGTGTCAGTATCCAATGCCTGATCGGGCTATGCATTGAGGGATTGGGACTATTATTTCTCCCGAAGCGGGTTGCCGAGTCATATTTAGCATCGGGTCAACTAAAAGAAATCAGGATCAGAAATTTCTCTTATGTGCGACAATATTATCTGGTCTATCATAAGAGTAAATATTTGACCAAAAGCATGAAGAGCTTTAAGGAATATTTAGGCGGGCTTTTTTCGGACGTAACTTAGGAGGTATGGTCATTATGAAGCAAGAGAAAGCATCATTGAAGGGCACTTCACCGGTGAGTGCCGGATTAGTTATTGGCATGTTTATCCGGCTTATCTCCGGTTTTGTGTTGATGGGGGTACTGCTTTTTAGCTGTGCCGGAACCGTGAACTATGTTGGGGGTTGGCTATTTATCGTATCTTTGGGGGTGCCGATGGCAGTTTTCGGAATAGTTTTGCTTATCCGGGAGCCGGACACGCTAAAGCGGCGGATGGCAGGGCGGGAACCGGATAAGCGGCAGGCGCTCTATGTAACGGAGATGGGTCTGCTCTTTATTGTTCTTTTTGGGATGGCAGGGTTTGATCATCGCTGGGGCTGGTCAAAAATGCCAATTTATGTGTCGGTAGCGGCACTGGTAATAGCACTTTTGGGGTATGGTATCTATGTGGCAGTGATTCTGCAAAACTCCTATGCTGCCAGGATAGTGGCCGTTTATAAGGAACAAAAAATCATTACCGATGGTCTTTATGGTATGGTCCGACACCCGATGTATTTGGCATATCTACTAATTTTACTGGCAATGCCACTCATCCTTGGCTCATGGATATCGCTGGTGCCGGTGTTGCTGATCCCCTTTCTTTTAGCAAGACGGATTAAGAACGAAGAAGCATTGCTGGTACGGGAGCTTAAAGGATATGATGAGTATGTCAAAACGGTCCGATACCGGATGGTACCGTACATCTGGTAGTGAGAGCACAGGTTTCTACCTTTTGGATGCTTTTATTTTTCATTTGCTCTAAATAAACCCATGGTCGGTCAAAAAACTTACGATCGGCTAAGTAAATTCATGAGCGGTCGCCCAGCTTAGAGAGGGCTTCATGGGATACCTCGGCAAAGCTGACCTGGTGAGCTTTGGCGGCGGTAGCAACCTGGTCATATTCCGGTTTCACCTTGCTGATTCCATAGCCGGAGGAAATTTTCACATCAATCGTCCCGTAGACCGTGTCCACCGGTTCATGCCGATAGGACATGGTCATGCGTTCACACGATGAGATGCGAATGCCGCGGGTAGTAGTATGGGTCAAAAGGGCAGTTGCAACCGCGTCCTTGTCATCTGCTTTTGCCAAAGCGGTAAGCAGATGACCGGCACGGCCTTTTTTCATGACGATGGGTACGGCATAAACATCAAGCGCTCCAGAGGTAAATATCATATCACAGGCAAAAGCAAGTTCTTCGGCAGTAATGTCATCCAGATTACAGGTCAGTTCATAAACCGGTGCCTCTTCACGTGATTCATTGCCGAGGAAGGCACGGAGGCAGTTTAGGCGGTCAAAATCCTTCTTACCCATTCCATAACCGATAGTGCTGACCGCCATAACCGGCATCGGTCCGTAGCTATTGGCAAAAGCCTGCAATAATGCCGCGCCGGTCGGGGTGCAGAGTTCGCCCATGACAGTGCCGCCATAAATAGGGGCGGTTCGCAGCAGATGTGCGGTAGCGGGTGCCGGTACTGGCAAAACCCCATGTTGACAGCGCACCTGACCGGCACCGACATGCACCGGTGAAACAACGATCCGGTCGGGAGCGATGAGGTCCAGGGCAAGACAGCAACCGACAATATCGGCGATGGCGTCCAGTGTGCCTACCTCATGAAAATGGATATCACCGATCGGGCATTCATGTACATGTGCTTCGGCCTCGGCAAGAAGGGCGTAAACCAAGCCGGCCTTTTCCTTGACCCGCTTAGGAATATCCAGCGAATCAATCTGGTCGAGGATATGATCCAGGCCGGAGTGGACATGATCATCATGGTCATGGTGATCATGTGTGCGATCGTCATGGTCATGGTGATGACCATTGGTATCATGATGATGGTGTGTGCGATCGTCATGGTGATGATCATCGGCATCATGATGGTCGTGTAGGTCGGCAGTCTCTTCCTCAAGGTTTCCTTTGAGTACCACACTGATCTGATGACCGGTAATGCCCTGCTTTTTACATTTGTTCGCCGTGATGACGGTGTCTTTAAGGCCGATGGTATTCATTTGAGCGATAAAGCTGTCAGGGTCGGGACAAAGTTCCATCAATGCCGCCATCAGCATGTCGCCGGCAGCACCCATATTACATTCAAGATATAGAGTTTTCATTCGTACCTCCGATTTGATTGATCATATTAGCCAGATAACCGGCACCAAAGCCATTGTCAATATTGACCACGCTGACACCGCTGGCACAGGAATTGAGCATGGACAACAGTGCGGCAACACCGCCGAAAGCTGCGCCATAGCCGACCGAGGTGGGGACCGCGATCACCGGACAGTCGGCAAGGCCGCCAATAACACTGGCAAGAGCTCCCTCCATTCCGGCGATGGCGACGATAACCCTTGCTTCCATCAGCACTTCAGCTTTATCAAGCAATCGGTGTAGTCCGGCGACGCCGACGTCATAGAGCCGCACGACGCGACTGCCCAAGACCTCGGCGGTGATCGCCGCTTCCTCGGCCACCGGAATATCACTGGTGCCGCCGGTCGCCACAACAATGTATCCCTGGGTGGTGACCGCTCCGGTTTTGGCAATGATACCCAATCGCGGAACCGCTTGATAGTCCATATCGATAGTTTGCGAAATGGCTTCTGCCTTATCGGCATCGATCCGGGTGATCAGAATATTTTCCCGTCCATTTTCCAACATCTTTGTGGCGATACCGATAATCTGTGCGGCCGTCTTATTTTGCCCCCAGATCACTTCGGGCGTACCCTGCCGCATCCCCCGGTGATTGTCGATCTTGGCATATCCCAGATCACTGTAGGGCTCCATTTTCATCCTTAATAATGCTTCGTCGGGCGTAACCGCTCCGTTTTTAACCGCCACCAGCAACTCATGAATTTTTGCTTTATCCATCTTAATAACCATGCCTCTCCAGTACCTGCAAACTTTGGGCCGCAGGCACAAATTTGCGTGTGAGCGATTTATCGCTCACGCTAATCCCCATGCATTTCGCAGATTTTATCTGCGAAACTGCCTAAATCAAAATTTGAAAAATCTATGATTTTTCAAACTAATAACCATGCCTTTCCATACTTTTTATCCATCTCATAATGTCTCACGGGCTATTACCTGCTCAATAGATTTTATAAACAGTATACTCTTTTTACACGAAATAGCAACAGCATAGTTTGTCCGGTAAGAATACGATTTAAAATTTGTCAACTCGATTGCGATCTATCCCGCACCTTATCATAATTCCCCCTTCATCGCTATATATTGTATAAAACTTATCCTGATAAATAATATTATTTTATCGGCAGAAAAATCTTGATGCCGCTACATATTGTATTATCCAACTATCGGTGAAAGGACATGATGGCACAGTTTCTACATATGATCGGCAATGTCAATGCATTTTTATGGGGAGGCCCCTTACTTATTTTACTGATGGGTGCCCACCTTTTTTTTACTGTCCGATTAAAATTTCCACAAAAAAATATTTTAAAGGCGATTAAGCTGTCAGTGACCCCGGAAAAGGGCGGTGATAAAAAAAACCTGTCGGTCTTCGCCACCCTTGCCACCACCCTGGCGGCCACC
>JAITWD010000033.1 GCA_031285465.1 Lachnospiraceae bacterium | reverse complement strand
CTGCCCAGGTAGTTAACGGCAATATCCTTACCGGAACCAAAGCCCCCGTTATTCTGACCTCCCGCTCCGATAATTTTGAGTGCAAGGTTAACTCCATCGCTTTAGGTGCCATCGTTGCCGATGCAATGTCTCATCAAAATACCACTCATTAAAATCGACACTTTTATAAACCGGCACCGAGTATTGATACTGACCAACTATCGAAGCTGGTTCAGTATCAATACCATCACCCCTTAATAAATAAAAGAAAGGTAAAAGGTTGAAAGAAAATAAAAGTAAAGGAGCCATGCAGCATTCGATTCTTTCAACCGTATTTATTTTAGCAGTATCGCAGGAAACCTGCGATATGCATGGGTATAAATATGTCAATAAAAAGTCTGGTTATCAATCCCGGTTCCACTTCCACCAAAATTGGTGTTTTTGAGGACGAAACCCTTTTATTCGAAGAAACACTACGCCATACCACTGAAGAAATCGCCCGTTTTGCCTCCATCGCCGACCAAAAAAACTTTCGCAAGGATATTATTGTCGGCGTACTTAAGGATAGGTCGTTTGATATCGCATCGCTTAATATGGTGGTGGGACGGGGTGGCTTACTCAAACCGATCGTCAGTGGCACCTATACCATCAACGACGCGCTAATAGCCGATCTTAACAGCAGTGCGCGTGGCGAACATGCTTCCAATCTGGGCGGTCTGATCGCAAGAGAGATTGCCGACTCGCTTAATATCCCTTCTTATATTGTTGATCCGGTCGTTGTGGATGAGCTGTGTCCCGCCGCCCGCCTTTCCGGAGTTCCGGAGCTACCGCGGGTCAGCATCTTTCATGCCCTCAACCAGAAGGCCATTGCCAAGCGTTATGCCCGCGAAAGTGGTCGCCCTTATGACGAGCTAAACCTCATTGTTGTTCATCTGGGTGGCGGCGTCTCGGTCGGTGCACATAGTGGCGGCAAGGTTATCGATGTCTTTAATGCCTTAGACGGCGATGGTGCTTTTTCTCCTGAGCGGGCCGGTGCGGTTCCTGCCGGTGGCTTGATCCGGATGTGTTATTCCGGCCAATATTCTGAGAAGGAAATGCTTAAGAAGATTACCGGTAACGGCGGACTCAATGCCTATCTGCACACCAATGACATGCGTGATGTCGAGAAAAAGGTGGCCGAAGGTGATGCCGAATGGACCCTCGTCCGCGAAGCCTTTATGATGCAGGTGGCAAAGGATATCGGTTCAATGGCATGTGTTCTTAAAGGTAAGATAGATCAGATTTTAATCACTGGTGGTATTGCCTACAACAAGTCGGTTATCGATTCGCTTAATGAGCTTTCCGGTTGGATCGCCCCCATCACCGTTTATCCGGGAGAGGATGAACTGCTTGCATTGGTTCAGGGCGCGCTACGTGTTATGAATGGCGAAGAAGAAGCTCAGGTATACTGATCGTATTTAATTATATTACAAAGAATAAAAAAGAACGATGAACGCCTCCTTCTATGGCTGTTTCATCGTTCTTTTCACTATTATCCTAATTGCATTTTATGCCTGTTTAGTCAAACGGTTAATATATCCGATCATATGTACAGACCTTGTTACGGCCCGACTGCTTCGCCCGTTCCAATGCCTGCTCGACCTCACGCATTATCTCGGTGCACTCTTCATTTGGTTTCGGACAGCGTCCAGCCGAGCCGATACTTACTGTATTACCCGCCGCCATCGTTCCGGTTCTGGGGATCTCCATCGCCTCTATCATCCTTCTGATATCTTCCGCTACTGTAGCCGCTCCGCGTGGCTCGGTACCGGGCAGGATGGCGACAAATTCATCGCTACCAATATGGGCCGCATAATCACTCGGCCGCTTTAAATTACGGGCAAATGCATTGACAATAGCTTGCAGGAAAATATCGCCCTGTAAAAATCCATGTTTTTCATTATATCGTGCCATCAGATCGACATCCACCTTAAGTACACTCAGCGGCATACCATCACGGACCGCCTGCTGCCATTCTATCAAAAGCTGATCCTCAAAATTACGACGGTTGGGCATCCCCGTCAGAATATCGATCGTCCCCCCCGCGATCATCCGTCGCTGTCGCACCGTCTCCATGTGATTACGTACCCGCGCCTTAACGATGGAATTATTAAACGGCTTGATCACATAATCTACCGCTCCCAGTAAAAATCCCTTCTCCTCATCAGACGTACTGGACAAACCGGTAATAAAAATAACCGGAATATGTCTCGTCTCATCATATTGCTTAAGTTCCTTAAGCACATCATAACCACTCATGTCCGCCATCAAGATATCTAACAAAATCATATCCGGATGATCTTCCCGCGCCCGTCGCAGTGCCATCGCACCGGTTTTGGCAACATAAATAGTATATTCATTTCTCAAAATATGATTTAAGACATCTAAATTGGTCTTTTCATCATCCACTATTAATATACTGTATTTTGCATTTTCCCGCATGTTTTCACCTCCGGAATATTATGTAAAATAATGTAGCTGTTCAATAGGTCTGCGCACTTGCTGCGTAGACCGTAATAAAACGTAGCGCTTGGAAGTGAAAATCCCATCACCGCAGGTGATTTTAATGGATTTTCAACGTAACTATGAAGGTACTGAATAGTAATAAAATAATAATGATTATAACATGGTCGCTTGCTAAACTCAATCATTTTTCCAGTTTTGTCCTGTATTGAGGTAACAATTTTTGTCATGCCATCTTTAACCAAACAGTAATAGTAAAATTCATCTCATCAAAAGAAACATTCATATCACCCTGATAGCGCACCGCGATCGTTTTCATAATATCCATCCCATGTCCTCTTGTGGCATACTTTCTTCTTGTGGACCACAGCTTACCTTGTTTTTCGACCACCTTATTACCGTAAGTATTAACCACCTTAACATAGGCAAAGCCATTCTTTGAAGATAGTACCGCTTCAATATGCCGGTTTTCTGCCCGTACCCGACAGGCTTCCACGGCATTATCAAAGATGTTGCCAAACAGGCTGCTGGCATCCACCGGACTGATAAAGGCAAAATCCCCATGCAGGATCTGCAGCTCCAGATCAATATGATATTTTTCGCAATCGTATTTTAATTTTCCCAGAATAGTATTAAATACTTCATTTCCAACCTCAAAATTGTAATGCTCCAACTGTTTTGAATAACCTGCTGCCAATTCCTCACAATAACTATGTACCAACTCCGTATTATCGCTTATCCCCGCCAGATGCAGGATATTATTTTTGTAATCATGGATTATCGCATTCTTTTCATACATGTTTCGCTCGTATTGTTGGAATAGTAGATCGCGGGTCTGTTCCCGCTCCTTATTGACCGCAAGAGTCAGCTCGAGTTCCTTTCTTCGGCTGACATTATCAAAGTGCGAAAGGATAAAAATGTAGGAAAAGATCGGCACCAGCAGGAAAGAAAAGGATAAAATATACTCAATAAAAGAGTCATAGGAAAAAACGGTATAGAGCAACTCTCCCATGGATAGCGTCAGCAGGATGGAATAGCCGGATATGCCAAGGAGGACACCGGTGTTGTTGACGGTGTTCTTTTCCC
Organism: Lachnospiraceae bacterium; assembly: GCA_031285465.1. Classification (GTDB taxonomy): domain Bacteria; phylum Bacillota; class Clostridia; order Lachnospirales; family Lachnospiraceae; genus UBA935. The sequence goes on along the minus strand of JAITWD010000033.1, from coordinate 1,593 downwards.
GGTGAACTATTTTTAACAATAGCACGATCAGAAAGGAGATCGTATAAACACAGGCATAGATCAGATACCCGCGGTCGATGGGTAGCGCACTCCAGTCCCATAAAATAAAGTAGGTGTTAAAAGCTGCCAGCACACTGCCATTCACCACCGTCAGGATCGAATCATATACCAAGGTGATGGTAACAATCTTAAGTAACCGCTCCTTATAGCAAAACACCGACGACACCAAAAGAAATAACGATGACCGCAAACGGTTAAGGTACATATTATCCAGTTCATTTGCAAAATAAAGGATGGTCAGGATCACTGCCCAGCCGATCAGGGCAAGCGGGAGGAACTTTTTGCGTTTTTGTAAATAATTCAATTGAAAAAAAATGAGCAGCCAATAACTAACGGTGTTAAAAAAAAACATCAGCAATAGGTTCATATTAATCCTCCTTTATCAAGAAAATCGGCGAAAGCAACCAGAAACTGTTCATATTTCCCCTCCGCAAACCTGATCCGGGTTCCGTCACTCATTGTCAACAAAAGGCGGGACTGGGCGGTTACATGGACGAGATTGACTAAGTAGGTACTCTTCGGGCTAAAAAAATGCGGATAGTCTTCAAACTGTCGCAGCAGCTCCTGCCATGACGCAGTAGTCGGGTGACGGTCGGACTGTGTTACGATATATCGTTTGCGCAGATATGATTCCACGTAGATAATATCCTTCACATGCACATAATTGGTCTGGTATTTAAATTTTACACTAATAAGCTTTTTATCGTAGCTCAGTGTATCAATCGCCGCGTCAAGGGTTTGATAGAGTGCCTTTCCTGAAAGAGGCTTCACCAGATAACGGAATACCGTTGCCTCATATCCGTCAATAGCCCGGTCTTTATATGATGTAACGATACAAAATATCGCTTTATTCCCCGCCGACCGCAGTTGTTTTGCGATTGTGATCCCGTCCATACCGTCGTCCAGCATGATGTCGATCAACAAAATATCATAGTTGAAGGGCGCGGCGAGTAGTTCTTGCGCCGTTGTACAGCATATGATCGCCAATTCACAATTGCGTTCAATTGAATAACGAAGTATTTGCTCTTTAGTTTGTTCTATTATCGCCAATTCGTCGTCACAGATCATGATAGTCACGGTGGAATCTCCTCTGAGGTAAAATGACAAGCTTTTTGTCATTGTAAAAAGTTACTGCGGGAATGGGTTACGTTACGGCATAGTTTACTATGACCGGGCGAAAAATGCAAGACCGGCGCTGTCGGAATAATGGGCGATTATTCGTGATTTTTCGTTAGTTCTGTGCATTAATTGCACAGAACTAACGAAAACACCGCGTGGGAAGTGAAAATATCGTCACAGGAGGTAGTTTTGCTTTATAGGCGCACAATACGATCACTAATGTGCGCCAGTAAATGTAGATCATGGGAGATCAATAACATGGTCAGGTTATACTCGTCACTCAACTTTTTCAGAAGGTGTATTATACGGCTACAGGTGGTGACATCCAGTGAGGATACGGGTTCGTCGGAAATGATCAGGTCGGGGTGGGTGGCGATAGCGCGGGCAATCGCCACCCGCTGCCGTTGTCCGCCG
>JAITWD010000027.1 GCA_031285465.1 Lachnospiraceae bacterium | reverse complement strand
GGCAGCGCTGATGAAACTGTTGCGCAATTATATGAAGACCTGCCTGAAAACAGCGGCCAAGAACCGGATGTGCGTGCGGGTGTTAGGTGACAAAGCCGGATTGGATGATGATATTCGTTCACGGATCACCGAATTAGAAGAGGCAACCCGTCATAATGACGGATTGCATTTTCAGATTGCGCTTAATTACGGCGGACGGGATGAAATAGTGCGCGCCGTCCGGTCGATCGGTGAGGATATCAGGCAGGGAAAACTAAAGCCGGCCGATGTGGATGAGTCGACCATCTCATCTTATTTGGATACTGCTGATCTACCGGAACCGGATCTTTTGATCAGGACCTGTAATGAGCAGCGTATTTCCAACTTTCTATTATGGCAACTGGCCTATACAGAATTTTATTTTACACCGGTAGCGTGGCCGGATTTTACCAAGGCAGAGTTGGTTAAGGCTGTGGAAGCGTTCAACCGCCGTGACCGGCGCTATGGTCTGGTTAAGGAGGGATAGCATAATGTTTTTACCCAGATTATTAAGCGGAATTGCGTTGGTGGTCATTGCGGTAGTGATGATCTTAACCGGTGGCTATTGGCTGGCGGCAATACTATTTTTGGTAGCACTGATCGGCTATCGTGAGTTGATGCAGGCCTGCAAGTTGTCTGCCACGAAGGGGATCGGCGGTCTGGAGGCGGTCGGGTATGTTACCATTACAGCCTATTATGCCGTGATGATCACGACCGGCAATGGAATGAAGCTTTTGTTGACCTTAATTATCTCGTTAGCCGCCTTTATGTCGGTATACGTCTTTGGCTTTCCCCGTTTTGATGCCCGTCAGGTGATGGAAGCCTTTTTCTGTGTAATCTATGCTCCGGTAATGTTATCCTTTATTTATCTGACCAGAAATTTATATTACGGTCAATATATTGTATGGCTTATCTTTATCAGCTCGTGGATTTGTGATACCAGTGCCTACTGCATTGGTATGCTGATCGGTAAGCACAAGCTGGCACCCCGGTTAAGTCCCAAGAAATCGATTGAAGGCGCGATTGGCGGTATCATTGGCTCGACGGTGGTGGGGGCAGTTTTTGGTACCTTTGTGGCGAACCGCCTGGGCGAAGCGCCGACTATCGCCGTCAGCTTTGCAATTATCGGTGGATCGGGTGCAGTGATCGCCCAAATAGGTGATCTGGCAGCATCGGCGATCAAACGCAATCATGAGATTAAGGACTATGGCCGGTTGATCCCCGGTCACGGTGGGATTATGGATCGTTTTGACAGCGTGATCTTTACCGCGCCTCTGATCTATCTGCTGGCGGTGCTTTTGATCCGCCTCTAACGTGAAGAGAAGTTTCGCAGATATGATCTGGGAAATGCATGGGGTATAACATTTCTTATTTAGGCAGTTTCGCAGATATGATCTGCGAAATGCAAGGGGGATAATATGAAGAAAATAGCTCTCCTTGGTTCAACCGGTTCGATCGGTACCCAGACACTGGAGATTGTCCGTAATAATCCCGCCGAGGTGCAGGTGACTGCCCTGGCGGCGGGGAGTAATATTGCCTTGATGGAAGAACAGATCAGAGAATTCCGGCCGGCGATCGCCGCCATGTGGAGTGAAACGGCGGCAGAGGAGCTTAAGATAAAGGTGGCCGATCTGCCGGTCAGGGTGGTCAGTGGCATGGCGGGATTGTTGGAGATAGCCAATCAGCCAGAAGCTGGGATGTTAGTCACCGCGATCGTGGGTATGATCGGCATACGACCAACCATCGCCGCCATTAAGGCTGGCAAGGATATTGCGCTTGCCAACAAGGAAACCTTAGTTACTGCTGGTCATCTGATCATGCCGCTGGTGCGGGAGTATGGTGTTTCCCTGCTACCGGTGGACAGTGAACACAGTGCGATTTTTCAATCGCTTCAGGGCGAGGATCAAAAGCAGGTGGAGCGGATCCTTTTAACCGCCTCCGGCGGTCCGTTCCGTGGTAAAACCAGGGTAGAGTTGACTGAAATACCGGTTGCGGCGGCACTTGCCCATCCCAACTGGTCAATGGGACGAAAGATAACGATTGATTCAGCAACACTGGTCAATAAGGGGCTTGAGGTCATCGAAGCCAAATGGCTGTTTGACGTGCGTCCGGAGCAGATCGAGGTGGTTGTCCATCCTCAAAGCATTATCCATTCAATGGTGGGCTATGTTGACGGTGGTATTATGGCACAATTAGGGACACCCGATATGAAGCTGCCCATTCAGTATGCATTGTTTTATCCCGACCGAAAACCGCTAAAGGGTAAGCGGGTGGATTTTTTTGCGCTATCCACACTGACCTTTGAACCACCAAATACCGAAGTTTTTCGTGGCTTGCCCCTGGCTTATCAGGCAATGGCGGCAGGTGGCAGTCAGCCAACCGTTTATAATGCGGCCAATGAAAAGGCGGTCAGTCTCTTTTTGGAGGGAAAGATTAAATTTTTACAAATTTACGAATTAATTGAGGGGGCAATGGCGTATCATAAGGTAATAGATAATCCCTCAGTGGAGGAAATCCTTGAGACCGAGGAAGCAACCTATCAATATATAAGAAGGACGATATCGTAAAGGTGACCAATTGATCATATCGATAATTTCATTTATTTTAATATTTGGACTGCTGGTGCTGGCTCATGAGCTGGGGCACTTTTTGCTGGCGAGACGTAACGGGATCCATGTGACCGAGTTTTTTATCGGAATGGGACCGGCATTATTTTCCTTTACCCGCGGTGAGACAAAGTATTCTTTAAGATTATTTCCCATCGGCGGAGCTTGTCTTTTTGAGGGGGAAACCGGTAATATAGGCGGTAAGGATGGCGATGACGACCG
>JAITWD010000024.1 GCA_031285465.1 Lachnospiraceae bacterium | reverse complement strand
CGGAGTGACGGTATTGCCCCCTTATGAAAAGAGTGCCAACAGTGAGTGGTACACCGGAACAGCTAATGCCATATATCAAAATATGGATTATATGGAGAGTTTTAATCCGGAATACATATTAATTCTTTCGGGCGATCACATTTATAAGATGGATTATGAGGTTATGCTGGAATTCCATCGAGAAAAGGGAGCGGAGGTTACCATTGCGGTTATGCCGGTTCCAATGGAAGAGGCCAAGCGATTTGGTATTATGATCACCGATAATGAACGGCAGATAACCGATTTTGAGGAAAAGCCTGAGAATCCACGTAGCAATCTGGCTTCGATGGGAATATACATATTCAATTGGTCGACTTTGAAAGAAGCGCTTTTAGCGAATGCAGAACAACCCGGTCTTGATTTTGGTAAACATGTCATCCCCTATTGTCATCAGAAGGGGGCGCCACTTTATGCGTATGAGTTTAACGGGTATTGGAAGGATGTCGGAACCCTTCAGTCTTATTGGGAAGCTAATATGGAACTGATCGATATCGTTCCGGAGTTTAATCTCTACGAAGAGTATTGGAAGATATATACCAAGAGTGAGATTTTGCCACCGCAGTATATTGCGGATGATACATGGGTGGAGCGTAGCATTATCGGAGAAGGCACCCGGGTTTATGGGAAGGTCTATAATTCAGTCATCGGTTGTGGTGTGACTATTGGTAAGGATACCGTGATACGTGATTCAATAATCATGAATTATACCGAGATCGGTGCCGGATGTGAGTTTAATAAAGCGATCATTGCGGAGAATGTTGTGGTTGGTAATGGTGTTAATCTGGGAATTGGAGAAGAAGTGGACAACGAAACCGATCCGCACATTTATAGTAATGGAATTGTGACAATAGGCGAGAAGAGTGTTATACCCGAGGGGGTTTCCATCGGTAAGAATTCGGTGGTGTTTGGAGTGACGACAGTAGCCGATTACCCGGACGGGAGTTTAGCCAGTGGAAAAACATTAGTTAAGGCAGGTGATGAAGCATGAGAGCAATCGGAATTATTTTAGCGGGCGGTAACAATTACAGAATGAGAGAGCTTTCACAAAAGCGCGCCGTTTGCGCGATGCCCATCGCTGGAAGCTATAGGAGTATTGATTTTGCGCTTAGTAATATGTCCAATTCACATATTCAGAAGGTGGCGGTTTTTACCCAGTATAATGCGCGCAGTCTGAATGAACATCTTAGTTCTTCCAAATGGTGGGACTTTGGTCGTAAGCAGGGGGGACTGGTAGTGTTCACACCGGCGGTAACCGCTGAAAATAGCTTTTGGTATCGTGGAACTGCCGATGCGATCGCACAAAATCTGCCTTTCCTTAAAGATAGCCATGAGCCATATGTTGTCATCTCATCCGGTGATTGTATTTATAAGATGGATTTCAACAAGGTGTTAGAGTACCACATTGCCCGTAAGGCTGACATTACGGTGGTCTGTAAGGATATGGAGCCGGAAATAAACGTTGACCGGTACGGAATACTCAAGATGAATGAAGAAAGCCGGATTGAAGAATTCGAAGAAAAGCCGGTGGTGGCAAAGACCAATACCGTTTCCTGCGGAATCTATGTGGTGAGAAGAAGGCAATTGATCGAAATGATTGAGAAATGTGCGGAAGAAGATCGGTATGATTTTGTTAAGGACATCTTGATCAGATATAAGAATATGAAGCGAATTTATGGCTACAAACTGCGTGATTACTGGAGTAATATTGCAACTGTTGAAGATTATTTCAGTACCAATATGGATTTCCTTAAACCGGAGACCGGAGACTTCTTTTTCAGACAATATCCGGATGTATATTCTAAGGTGGATGATCTGCCGCCGGCGAAATATAATGTTGGAGCCCATATCAAGAACAGCTTGATATCCAGTGGTTGTATTATCAATGGAACGGTGGAAGATTCGGTAATATTCAAAAAGTCATATATTGGTAATAATTGCCATATAAAGAACTCCATCATTTTGAATGATGTTTATATTGGTGATAATACATATATTGAAAATTGTATTGTGGAGAGTCGTGATACGATAAGGGCCAATTCGTATCATAAAGGTGAAGATGGTATCAAGATAGTAGTTGAGAAGAATGACCGTTATGTGATTTAGGATTGCAAAGGAGGTTGTGGCATGCAGATTACAGATGTGCGCGTGCGTAAAATTACTAAGGAAGGCAAGATGAGAGCCATTGTATCTATCACGATTGATGATGTGTTCGTGATTCATGATATTAAGGTTATCGAAGGCGAGAAGGGGGTCTTTATTGCGATGCCGAGTAAACAGTCGGCTGATGGCGAATATCGGGACATTGCGCATCCAATTAACTCAGGAACGCGGGATATGATCCAACGAGCAATTCTGCGGAGTTATGAAAGTGCACTATTGGTACCGGCAGATGAGGAAATGGGAGAAGGGGTGGTTGTGCTTTAAGTAGTAAAAATATTTTGGCGATAAGAAAAAGGCAGTCATCAGGCTGCTTTTTTTGTTTTGGAATTTACCGTTTTATACAGTTATTATTACTTGATAACTAGAGTGTTATTGGCCCAATACTAATTGCGGTGACATTGTTAAACATTATGTAGTTAAACTTTTCCTATGACGGATATAGGTACTGTCAAAAATAGTTCAGTATCAAAACAAATAAAATTTGTGAAAGGCTTGCTAAAAGGACGGAAATATTGATACAATGATTACATTTAAAAGAAGGCGGGTAAAGTATTTAAGATTTATTATTTTGAAGATTTTATATAGAGAGAAGGAACAATTATGTATATAATTGCAGGATTGGGTAACCCAGGTAGACAATATGAAGGAACCCGTCATAATATAGGTTTTGATATTGTCGATGGTTTGGCCGGTAAGCACAACATAAAGATAAAGGATCTTAAACATAAGGGTATAATGGGAAAAGGCTCGATATATGGACATAAGGTGTTTTTGGTTAAGCCGCTTACTTTTATGAATTTAAGTGGTGAATGTATTGCTGAGGTCATAAATTATTATAAGGTTAATGAAAAGATAGAATTAATTGTGATTGCCGATGATATCAGCTTAGAGCCAGGTCAGATCAGGATGCGGAGTAAAGGCAGTGATGGCGGTCATAATGGCCTTAAAAATATTATAAAACATTTTGGGCACGATGAATTTATTCGGATGAAAATCGGTGTCGGAAACCAGCCAGCCGGTTATGATCTGGCGGGATATGTTCTGGGACATTTTGATGCGAGTGAGAGTCGATTAATGAAAGAATGTATTAATAATGCTATTGCTGCCGTTGAGTGTATTCTTGAAGATGGGATAGACAAGGCAATGAACCTGTATAATCGTAAAATAATGCCAGAAAAGTAGTTGGCAGGAATAATGAGTGAACTAGTGGAAAGGCATGGAGGTTGATATGAAGGCATTACTTTCTCCCATAATGGAATTGGGCGAATATGACGAGATGATGTCATTGATAAAATCACCGGGTCAACATTTGTCGCTGACCGGTTGTGCGGAATCACAAAAATTGCATTTGGTATATGGTCTAAACGTAGGATGTCGATATAAATTGATCGTAACCTTCAGTGAAATGAGGATGAAGGAAATATATGAAGAATATCGGTTCTATGAGCGAGCAGTCACGATGTTCCCAGCAAAGGACCTGATTTTTTATCAGGCGGATATTCACGGAAATCTTCTGACTAAAGAGCGGATCGGATGCCTGCGTCAGTTGATGGAGGGGGAGACGCTAACAGTGGTGACCACCTTTAACAGCTTAATGTCACCGGTGTTGGCACTTGATTATTTGGCAGATAATATTATTCATCTGGATGGTCATACCGAAGTAAATGAGCAGGAGTTGGCGGTACGCCTGGTCACTTTGGGATATGAAAAAACCGATCAGGTTGAGGCACCGGGACAGTTTAGTATTAGAGGCGGGATAATTGATATCTATGACTTAACTGAAGACAATCCTTTTCGGATCGAACTGTGGGGGGATGAAGTGGAATCCATCCGCAGTTTTGATATTTTGAGTCAGCGTTCGATTGAGAAGCTGGAGGCGGTCAGTATCTATCCGGCCACCGAATTGGTGCTGTCACAGGAGCAGCTTAGGCGGGGCATGAAGGCCATTGAGGCGGACAGTGAGGTGACGATCAAGAAACTGCGTGATGAATTTCTGACGGAAGAGGCCGCACGATTGCGCAGTCAGATAGAGGAATTACACGAACAGCTTTTTGAATGGGGAACCATGGTTAATTTGGAAAGCTATATCCGTTACTTTTTTGATGAGACGGTTTCTTTTCTCGATCTGTTTGGTCGAGAAGAGGTCTGTGTTTATCTGGATGAACCATCGCGGGTGCGGGAACATGCCACTGCGGTGGAGATGGAGTTTCGGGAAAGCATGGGACATCGTCTGGAAAAGGGATATCTATTGCCCGGTCAGGCCGATCTGCTACTGGGGGCAGAAGCTGTAACGGCGCGGTTATCTCGTTACCGCGTGGTTTCATTGGCAGCTTTGGATATGAAGGAACCGCTGCTAAAAGCGGATAAAAAAATCGATATAACGGTAAAGAGTATTTCTTCCTATAACAATAGTTTTGAAAGTTTGGTGAACGATCTGAGCCGGCTTAAGAAAAAAGGGTATCGGATATTACTCTTATCCGGTTCGCGTACCCGAGCGGCGCGATTGGCAGAAGATTTGCGAGAGCATGAACTCAATGCTTTTTATTCGGAAGATAGAGAACGGGAGTTACAGCCGGGGGAAATAATGACCTGGTATGGTCGGGTACTACGCGGGTTTGAGTATCCGCTACTAAAATTTGCGGTTATCTCGGAAAGCGACATTTTTGGAAGTGAGAAAAAGAAAAAAAAGCGCAAACAATATGAAGGACGAAAAATTAACGACTTTACTGAACTGAAGGTGGGCGATTATGTGGTTCACGAAAACCATGGGTTGGGGGTATACCGTGGAATTGAAAAGGTAGAGGTGGAGAAGGTCGTTAAGGATTATATGAAGATAGAGTATCGGGATGGTGGCAATTTATATATCCTGGCAACCGGTTTTAATGTGATCCAAAAATATGCATCGGCCGATGCCGCAAAAAGTCCCAAGCTTAATAAGCTGGGCAGTGTGGAATGGACCCGGACTAAGACAAAGGTACGGGAGGCGGTTGGCGAAGTGGCGCAGGAATTGGTGCAGTTGTATGCCATTCGTCAAGAGAATAAGGGGTACCGTTACGAAGCGGACACAGTATGGCAACGGGAATTTGAGGAGATGTTTCCGTTTGAAGAAACCGACGATCAATTGGCGGCGATCAGAGAAACCAAAAAGGATATGGAAAGCACGAAGATCATGGATCGGCTGATTTGCGGTGATGTGGGGTATGGCAAAACCGAAATAGCCATTCGGGCGGCATTTAAAGCGGTGCAAGAGGGAAAACAGGTGGTTTATTTAGTACCGACCACCATTTTAGCCCAGCAGCATTATAATACCTTTATCCAACGGATGAAGGATTTTCCGGTGCGGATTGAGTTGCTTTCCCGATTTAGAACAGCGGCGGAACAAAAGAAAACGGTGGAATCGTTACGTAAGGGTCAGGTTGATATCGTGATCGGAACCCACAGGGTGCTTTCACGCGATGTACATTACAAGGACCTGGGCTTGCTGATCGTTGATGAGGAACAACGTTTCGGAGTTACCCATAAAGAAAAAATAAAGCAGATGAAGGACAGTGTTGACGTCCTGACCTTGACGGCGACCCCCATACCCCGCACCCTCCACATGAGTTTGGTCGGGATCCGCGATATGAGTGTATTGGAGGAAGCACCAAACGACCGTCTGCCTATCCAAACCTTTGTCTGTGAGCATAATGAGGAGTTGGTACGTGAAGCCATCGTTAGAGAGCTAAGCCGGGACGGACAGGTATATTATGTCTATAATCGGGTGAATAATATTGCCGATGTGGCGGCGGCGGTACAACAGCTTGTGCCCGAAGCAGCAGTGGCATTTGCACATGGACAGATGCAGGAGCGGGAACTGGAGCGGATCATGTATGATTTTATCAATGGTGAGATTGATGTTTTGGTTGCCACAACCATTATTGAGACGGGGCTTGACATTTCTAATGTAAATACGATGATCATTCATGATTCGGATAATATGGGGCTTTCACAGCTTTATCAGTTGCGGGGACGAGTGGGGCGTTCTAACCGGACATCATATGCGTTTCTAATGTATAAACGGGATAAGATGTTGAAGGAGATTGCCGAGAAACGACTGGCAGCCATTAAGGAATTTACCGAATTGGGCAGTGGTTTTAAAATCGCCATGCGGGATTTAGAGATACGCGGGGCGGGTAATCTGCTGGGGCAAAGGCAACATGGGCACATGGAGGCAGTGGGGTATGATCTGTATTGCAAGATGCTTAACGAAGCGGTTAAGCATCTGCAAGGAACCGGTGAAACGGAGGACTTTAATACCTTTGTGGATTTGGATGTGGATGCCTTTATCCCTCCCACCTATATCGTCAACGAGGTGCAAAAATTAGATCTCTATAAGCGTATTGCCGGCATTGAGAGCAGGAGCGAATGCGATGATATGCGTGAAGAACTGCTGGATCGATTTGGTGAGATACCGGTATCGGTGGAGAATTTGTTGCGGGTGGCGTTGATCCGGGTCAATGCACATGGGTTATATATAACCGAAATAAAGGGCAAAAATGGGGAGATCAGCTTTGCTTTGCGGGCAGATGCATCTATTTGTGCGACACGGATCCCCGATTTATTAAAAATGCATGAAAAGTTAAGTTTTAGTCATAAAGGACCGCCCTACTTTTTATTCCGCTATAAGAAGTGTGGTGTAGTTGAGCGTGATGTGGCGATGCTTCTGGCATTTACTGAAGAACTGCTGGCGTCTATGGCGGCGGTGCTCCTGTAGAGAGCAAGGATCAATAATGAACAAGTAAAGACCAATAGTGCATAAGCAAAGACTAATAGTGCACAAGCTATTGACAAATCATATAGAAAGAAGTATACTTATCCACACCGTTCCTACATGACTAGTAGGAAATGAACGGTGTCAACCACAAAGAATTAATTGAAAATAGAAGCTAAATGGTGGAAAGGTATGGTTAGTAATATGAAGAAATTATTGAAGGTGTTATTAGCAGCAGTATTGGCATTAACCCTCACCGCTTGCTCAGCGGCAGGAAATGCAGTGGCGGATACGGTCAATGTCGGGGTCACCAGTCCAGTAGGTTTATTGAACCCATTAAAGATGGATGGAGTGGAGATTAATAAATATGCCACTGGTTTGATGTTTCTGCCGTTGGTGGAGATCGACCCGGAACTTAACTTTGTCGGTCAATTAGCCGATTCCATCACCACTACCGACAACTTGAATTTTGATGTGCATATTGATGAAACAGCGGTATGGTCTGATGGTCAGCCGATAACGGCAGAGGATGTTGCCTATACCGTGCTGCGGATGGCCAGTCCGTCCATCGGTAATGTTACGATGCAGTTATATAATATCGTTGGAGTAAAGGACGACGGGATGGTTGAGGCCGGTGCCGATTCAATTGAAGGGGTTCAGGTCATTGATGAAAAGACGGTTCGTTTTACTACTAAATTTCCGATGGGACTGACCAGCTTCCAAAATGCCTATGGACGTTATATTATGACCCTGCCGAAACATATTATCGAGCAATTTAGTGAAGAAGAATTGCCAACAGCGGAATGGTTTAACCAGCCCGATGTGGTCAGTGGGCCATATTTTGTTTCCGATGTTGATTTTAATCATTACGTTTCCTATCAAGCTAATGAGCAATATTGGCGGGGCGCACCATCCATCAAGAATCTGAACATCAGAATCGTGGACGGTAGTCAGTTGTATGCCGGTTTGCAATCGGGAGAAATAGACATTACTCATCATACCTTGAGCAGTATTCCACAGGAAGACTATGAAAGCGTTGAGGAGCTGGACAATATCAAAGTGATCTATGGCACACCGGTCACCAATCTGTCGGTTTTCATTCAGACGGCGAATGTACCCGATGTCAGAGTACGTCAGGCATTGCTTTATGCGATCGACCGTGAGAAAATATTATCTGACCTGTTAAAAGGAAAGGGTGAGATCGTGGATGGCTTTTTATCGTCGGCGGGACCATTTTATGACGAGACCATGGTTCCCTTTGCCTATGATCCGGATAAAGCCCGAGCGCTACTCACCGATGCCGGATGGGATGGAACACAGGTTTTGACGATGTATATTGATTCGGGCGACAGTACCTTTGTTAATGCCGCCGCAGTAATGGTGGCTCAATGGGCAGAGATTGGCATTACGGTGGAAATCCGCAGTGTTGATCTGAATACCCTGATGACCGTTCCGACCGATGAAAGTACCAGTGATTATGCGATGATGGCGGTACAGTATACCTATCCACCGATCGATCCTTATGCGGATGTGTTCTGGTTGCTTGGTGGACCGGGCAGTTGGACCGGATATTCCGATCCGGCGATCGATGCCGCTTTGGTCGATGTACAAAATAGCAGTGATACCCAGGCAGTCAAAGAACTTTATTCAATCATAAACCGTAAGGTGCAGGAGGATGTTCCGTTATTTTCCGCCTATGTGATCAGTCCTCAGGGTGCAGTCAACAATCGTCTGTTGAATGCCGAGCCGTCGGCGTATGGATTTTTTAATGAGGTACAAAACTGGGAGATCGCACAATAATTATAACGACTTAACAGATACTATTAATCAAGCATAAATATGAGGCAATTATGTCGGGCATTTTAGAGGTAAAAAACCTGTCCACGGCCTTTACCGGTGATTTTGGAGAAAAGGTCAGTGTGGACAATATTAGTTTTCATGTGGACCCTGGTGAGGTGGTTTGTATCGTTGGCGAGTCAGGCTGCGGTAAAAGTGTGACATCGTTGTCCATAATGGGATTACTTGGCAGAGGCGGAGCCGTTATCAACGGTTCCGTCCTGTTTGATGGCAAAAATTTGCTGGAGATGAGTGAAAAGGAATTGGATGGCTATCGTGGTAATCAAATGACGATGATTTTTCAAGATCCTCTTACTTCATTGAACCCAGTTTTTACTATTGGACATCAGATTGCCGAAAGTATCAAAACCCATATGGGACTGGGGAAAAAAGAAGCTGAGGAGCGAACATTAGCTATCCTTAAGAAGGTCGGCATGCCCGATCCGGTGGCGGTCATGCGGAAATATCCCCATACCCTGTCCGGAGGGATGCGCCAGCGGGCAATGATCGCGATGGCACTTTCGTGCAATCCGCGTCTTTTGATCGCTGACGAGCCCACAACGGCATTGGATGTCACCATTCAGGCACAGATTATGAAGTTACTTAAAGAATTGCAAAAAGATATGGGGATGGCGATGATCCTGATAACCCATGATATCGGGCTGGTTGCCCAGATGGCCGATCGTGTGTTGGTTATGTACGCAGGACAGATTGTTGAAGAAGCAACCGTCGCAGAGCTTTTTCACCATCCGCTCCATCCGTATACACGTGCATTATTGCAGACCGTTCCCGGTATCTTCGATGAAGCAGACCGGAAACTGATGGCGATCCCTGGGATTGTTCCGGAGGACTATGATGATATCGTCGGTTGTCGCTTTGCCGAACGTTGCTCTTTATATGTGGAGGATTGTGCTTTGCCACAGAACAACTTTATGTGTAAAGGCGATCATTTGGTTAAATGTAGTCGGTGCGGAGCTTAATGGGTTAAGATGGCGAGGAAAATGATTTGGAACAAATATTGATCGAGATAGAAGATTTAAAAAAATATTATCCCTTAAAGGGCGGTATTGTAACCCACACTACCGGTTATGTCAAGGCGGTGGACGGTGCCCGATTAATAATCCGGGAAGGGGAAACACTAGGTCTGGTTGGTGAATCGGGTTGCGGTAAATCGACGATGGGACGCCTGATCGTGGGATTAGAGAAACCCACCGCCGGAACGGTGCGTTTTCGGGGACATGACCTAAATGAACTTAAGGGCAGTAAAGGCAAAAAAATCCGCACCGGTTTACAGATGGTCTTTCAGGACGCTTACTCATCGCTTAATCCACGCAAGCATATCTATGAAATATTGTCGCAACCCATGTTATATCATGGCTTGGCAACCAAGGAAAATCTACGGTCAAAATTAGATGACCTGATGGAAATGGTCGGATTGTCCAGCAGGGCATTGGGTAAATACCCTCATGAATTTTCCGGTGGTCAGCGGCAACGTATCTGTATCGCCAAAGCACTGTCGCTAAAACCAGAGTTTGTGGTTTGCGATGAACCGGTCAGTGCGCTGGATGTTTCCATTCAGGCACAAATACTGAATCTGCTTAGGCAGTTGCAGAAAGAATTGAAGCTGACCTGTCTTTTTATCGGTCATGGTCTGGGAGCAGTGAATTACGTCAGTGATCGGATTGCCGTGATGTATCTTGGTAAGATCGTGGAAATTGCCGATGCTGGCGAATTATTTCATAATCCGATCCACCCGTATACGAAAGCTTTATGTAATGCGGCGCCGATCCCCGATCCCGACCGTCCGGTCGGTTCGGGAATATTACTGGAGGGTGAGGTGGCTTCTGGTATTAATCCGCCGGAGGGATGCCGCTTTCATCCCCGCTGCCCCCATGCGGTTGATGATTGCCAGCATAAGGAACCGGGGATCGACACATTGGTAGAAGGAAGCCGTCATTTGGTTGCTTGCCCGGTCATGCTGAGACAAACTACATGACGTGACACAAAAGATGGCGTTTAAGATGCCCCTCCGGGGGATATCTTATCGATAGAGCTGAGGGAGTATGATAAATGGCTAAGTACATTATCAAACGGATATTAATAGCGATCCCGGTGCTGATCGGGATAACCATTATTGATTATGCAATAATGTGTATGGCCGGCAGTCCGTTGGAGATGCTTCAGGGACCGCGGGTATCAGAGGCAGCGGTAGAGGCAAGGCGAATTGCCTTGGGGCTGGATCAGCCTTTTTATGTGCAGTATTTTGCCTGGTTAGGCCAGCTCTTACAGGGCAACATGGGCTATTCAATGAAAAACTTTCAGTCGGTGAGTGGGCTGATCGGTGAGCATATTGGACCGACATTGTTACTGATGGGTGTTTCGCTGGTCGTCAGTTTGGTGATTGCAGTGCCGGCGGGGATATATAGTGCGATCCATCAATATTCCAAAGGTGATTATGCGGTGGTCACCGCCTCCTTTTTGGGTAGCAGTATTCCAGGATTTTTCTTATCTCTTTTACTGATTTATGTTTTTACCGTAACCTTAGGCTGGTTACCTTCAGGAGGAATGACGACGCTGGGAAGTGGGGGCGGTTTTGTTGATGTGGCGCGACATATGGTTATGCCGGTTATGGTATTGGCCTTCTCAATGGCCGGCACCAATATCCGTTATATCAGAAGTGCGGTGTTGGAGATTATGCAACAGGATTATCTACGTACGGCACGGGCAAAAGGGATCGGTCGTTTTATGGTGATCAACAAACATGCGTTACGAAATGCGTTGGTGCCGATCGTGACCGTTATCGGGATGGAGATTCCGGTACTGTTTGGTGGTGCGGTGATCGTGGAACAGGTTTTTTCCTGGCCGGGTTTGGGACTAATGACGATGAGTGCGATCACTGGGCGGGATTATCCTGTGATCATGGGGGTATGCCTGTTGTCGGCGGTGGTGGTGTTGATCGGAAATCTGGTGACCGATATTTTGTATGCATTGGTGGATCCGACCATTTCATTGAAGTAGGAATAGTCTGAAAAATCATAGATTTTTCAATTTTTTATTTAAGCAGTTTCGCAAGTAAAACTTGCGAAATGCATGGGGAATAGCTTGAAAAATCATAGATTTTTCAAATTTTTATTCAAGCAGTTTCGCAGATAAAATCTGCGAAATGCATTGGGAATAAGAGAAGTAGGATTAAGGTAGGATTTCGTGAAAAAAGATAATAGTGAGAAGTTAGTGAAGAATAAAATAAGGATAGGTAGGGCAAAAGACCAGCCAAAAGACCTGTCGAATGAGAGCTATGGGCAGACCGTGTGGCGGCGTTTTCGACGTCACCGTCTGGCGACGGTCAGTCTGGCGGTATTGATAGTACTGGGGCTGGCTGCGATTTTGGCACCGATAATAGCGCCTTATGATCCCGATGCGATCGTAGGCACCTTCAGCGGTGCACCTAATGGCCAATTTTGGTTTGGTACCGATCAGATCGGTCGGGATGTTTTCAGCAGGATTCTGTATGCGATGCGCATATCGCTGCTGGTGGGGCTAATGGCTACCGTGATCTCCACCGTTATTGGGGTGGTCTTGGGGCTGGTGGCCGGTTATTTTGGCGGGTTGCTTGATATGATCATTATGCGTTTCACCGATATGGTTATGTCCTTTCCCTATATTTTGCTGGTATTAGTGGCGGCGTCCATTTTCGAGCCGGGGTTGTGGAGTATTATCATTATCCTTGGTCTGGTGGATTGGCCGGGAATAGCGCGTTTGGTGAGGGGAAATGTTTTGAGTTTGCGGGAAACTAATTTTGTTAAGAGTAATCTTGTTGCCGGAATGTCGTTGCGCCATATCCTTTTTTCGGAAATACTGCCTAATACGGTGGCCCCTATATTGGTCTATGCGACCAGTGTGGTTGCGCTTTCCATGTTGGATGAGGCGGCACTGAGTTTCCTGGGGATGGGTGTGCTGCCACCAACGGCAAGCTTGGGCAATATGTTGAATGGAGCCCAGTCATTAACGGTGTTGACTCGCCAGCCGTGGATGTGGTTGCCACCGGGATTACTGATCGTGGTGTTGGTAATTGCCATTAATTTTATTGGTGATGCATTAAGGGACGCGCTAGACCCAACCAGTACGACCTCCCATTAATGCGATCAACCAATCTGCACCGACCAGGATCATAGTGGTGACAGCTCATTTAGCAGTTGGATTTTGGTGTCATACAACGCCTGTGACAAATCCACATAAACGGTGTGTGGATTGACAAACCGCCTGGTCTCATCCCACAGGGTATCCAGTTCCTTTTGACAATAGGTACGGATATCCATAACCCGTGGTGAACTATAACAGCATTGACCGTCGCGGAAGAGGGGGATCATCAGTTCCCGGACCGTATAGCTGCCGGCAGGCAGGCGGGTCTTTTTCCAGGGTTCATTGGAGTCAAACAGTAGTAACGGTTCTTGTTCATTGAGTTGTTCATCGGCCAGGCAGATCAAATCGGCCTTAATCTTACCATTATTTTTATCATAAATACGATAGATGGTTTTATTTCCGGGGTTGGTTACCTTTTCGGAATTTTCTGACAGCTTTATCTTTGGAACAAAGGTGCCGCTTTCGTCCATAATGGCCGCCAGTTTATAAACACCGCCAAAAGCCGGGTTATCTTTTGAGGTGATCAGATTAGTTCCCACCCCCCAGGAGGTGATGGTGGCGCCCTGTGCTTTTAAACTTTCGATCAGATATTCATCCAGATCATTGGAAGCAGAGATGACCGCGTCGGTAAAGCCGGCGGCGTCAAGCATTTGGCGGGCCTTTTTAGACAGATAGGCGAGGTCACCACTGTCCAGCCGGATGCCGTAGTTGGTCAGTGAGACGCCGGCGCTTCTCATTTCGGTGAAGACCCGGATAGCATTGGGGATGCCGGATTTGATGGTGTCATAGGTGTCAACCAAAAGAATGCATGCACCGGGGTACATTTCGCCATAGGTTTTAAAGGCGGTGTATTCATCGGGAAAACTCATGATCCAGCTGTGTGCATGGGTACCGCGGACCGGGACATCGAAGAGCTGTCCGCACAGGACATTGG
>JAITWD010000068.1 GCA_031285465.1 Lachnospiraceae bacterium | reverse complement strand
GTATTGACGATGCCACTACCGTAGCCGACGATGGGCATATCAAAAGGAATGGCCTGAACCGACAGATAACCCTTCTGCTCGAAGTGACTGCGGCCCTTTTCATCAATATAAACATCGGTATAACCACCGAACTTAACCTCTTTGGCATATTCGGGGCGACGCAGTTCAAAAGGATTGGGGGATTCCAGCCAATTATCCGGCACCTCCTCCTGAAAGCCTTTCTTAATCTCCTGCTTAAACATTCCGTAACGATAACGGATACCACATCCATAAGCCGCATAACCCAGGGTAGCCAATGAATCCAGGAAACAGGCCGCTAAACGACCCAAGCCACCGTTACCTAAAGCGGCATCCGGTTCCTGATCCTCGATCATATTAAGGTCAAAGCCTAACTCTTCCAGCGCGTCCTTAACCGGTTTCAACGCTTGCAGATTGATAATATTATTCCCAAGCGCCCGTCCCATTAGGAACTCCATTGACAAATAGTAGACCATTTTGGGATCCTGTAACTCATATTCCTTTTGAGTATCCATCCAATGACCAATGATGGCGTCTTTAATTGCGAAAGACACTGCCTGAAAAATCTGCTGCTCGGTCGCTTCTTCCAAAGTTTTCCGGTATAGCGTCCTAACATTATAAACGACACTTCTTTTAAACAATTCCTTGTCAAAGCTAATGGTCGCCGGTGTAGATTTCTTTGCCATTTTTCTTTCTCCTTCATGTTAATTCTTCACTGCTGCTGTCTATGGTAAATCCCCTATGGATCTACCCTTTTCCTACCAATTGATCGCGCCCGACATTATCTTGGCTAAATGTTAATGAATAGGACACCAGCAGAGATAATTATACTATACTATTTTTAAAATCACAAGTTGCGATTGAAAATCTTGGCATTTTAGCTGAGAAAATTAATAATTCGGTCCTATACCCGATCAAAATACGCCAAATCATAACAAGAGCCGACGGTTTTATCACTACTAGCGCTTAATAACTATAAACTCATCACCCGTGAAATATTAATTGTCACCGTCTCTCCATTGATGTTCCATTCTTTGGCGATCGACCCGCTATCCGGCACCACCGTTACCCCGATTTCATCTGCCAGCACCTTCTCGGCAATGGTCGCTTCATTGCGATCGATAATTCCGGCAATTTTCTCATTATCGCCTACCTGCACACGAATATGATCCATAACCTCGAAATCGGCATCCTTTCGCATCGTCTGGATTTTGCTGATTATCTCATACACAAAGCCTTCTTCGATCAGTTCCTCATTCAAAACCGTATTAAGCACCACCGTAACCGAATTATCCGCCTCGGTTACATAACCCTCTTTGCGGCTGACATCAATGAGCAGATCCTCTTCGGTCAGTTCCACCGTCACATCGCCCACGGCAAATGACAGTTTTCCCTTGTCGTTAAGCTCAGCCATCGCCTTAGCGCCATCCAATCCTGCCAGCACCGCTTGGATCCCTCCCAATTGCTTGCCATACTTAGGACCGACCGTCCGCAACTGCGGCTTAAAGGAATAGCTGGTAAATTCACCGACATCATCGGTAAATACCACCTCACGAACATTTAATTCCTCACGAATGATCGCCAGATAAAACTCCTCCAGCTGGTAGGGGGTCTTGACATACATTTCCTTGATCGGCTGACGATTCTTGATATTGGCAGTATTCCGACAGGCCCTTCCCTTAACAACGATATTCAGTACCTGATCCATCGATTTCTCCAACTCCTGATCGATCAGCCCCTCATTGGCAACAGGAAAATCACACAAATGGATACTTTCCGGTGCCCGATCATCAATGGTCAGCACCAGATTACGATAAATATCCTCGGTCATAAAGGGGATCATCGGTGCCGCACACTTGCATACCGCCACCAGGGCAGTATAAAGGGTCATATAAGCATTGATCTTATCGGTTTCCATCCCTTTAGCCCAAAAACGTTCCCGGCTGCGACGAACATACCAATTACTCATCTCATCCACAAAACCCTCCAGTGCCCTGGCGGCTTCCGGTATCCGATATTGATCCAGATGGTTATCCACCGTTTTGATCACGGTATTTAGGCGGGACAACAACCAACGATCCATTACTGTCAGCTTTTCCTGTTCCAGCGTATGCTTCGTAGCATCAAAACCATCAATATCGGCATAAAGAATATAAAAATAATAGGTGTTCCACAGGGTGCTCATAAATTTGCGTTGCCCCTCCATAACCGCCTTACCATGAAACCGGTTGGGCAGCCACGGTGCTGAATTGATATAGAAATACCACCGGATGGCATCGCCGCCATAGGTTTCCAGCGCATCAAAGGGATCAACGGCATTGCCCTTGGACTTTGACATCTTCTGACCATTTTCATCCTGGACATGACCCAGAACAATGACATTTTCATAGGGGGCCTTGTTAAAAAGCAGGGTTGACTCAGCCAATAAGGAATAAAACCATCCTCTGGTCTGATCCACCGCTTCGGAAATAAACTGCGCCGGAAATTGTGCTTCAAACAATTCTTTATTTTCAAATGGATAATGATGCTGGGCAAAGGGCATCGCACCGGAATCAAACCAGCAGTCGATCACCTCCGGCACCCGCCGCATCGTCCCACCACATTTGGGACAATCACCGGTTATCTGGTCAATATATGGCCGATGTAACTCTACCGTCTTAGCTTCCGGATTACCGCTCAACCGCTCAAGTTCCTCCCGACTGCCCACCGCTTCCATATGACCGCATTCACATTCCCAAACATTCAAAGGTGTACCCCAATAACGATTGCGAGAAATACTCCAATCCTGAATATTCTCCAACCAATCACCGAACCGTCCTTTACCAATCGACTCGGGAATCCAGTTAATGGTATTATTATTACGGATCAAGTCCTCCTGCACCGCGGTCATCTTAATAAACCATGACTCTCTGGCATAATAGATAAGCGGAGTATCACATCGCCAGCAATGAGGATAACTATGTTCAAAATTGGGGGCTGAATATAACAACCCCTTTTGCTCCAGATCGGCAATGATCAAGGGATCGGCCTTCTTACAGAAAATACCGGCATAGGTTGTTTCTGCCGTCATCTCACCCTTTCCATCCACCAACTGAACGAAGGGCAGATCGTATTTGCGCCCCACCTTAGCATCATCCTCACCAAATGCCGGTGCAATGTGCACCACACCGGTTCCATCGGTCAGTGTAACGAAATCGTCACAGGTCACAAACCAGGCCTTTTTTTGCTGCTTCGCACAGATCGCCTGCGCAAAATCAAACAGCGGTTCATACTCTACCCGCTCCAAATCCTTGCCGGTCAATTCCGCCACCACCTGACTGCCTTCGCCAAAAACCGACTCCACTAAAGCCTCCGCCAGATAATAGGTCATACCATCGGCAGCGGTCACTTTAACATATTTCTCCTTCGGATTGACACAAAGCGCCACATTCGAGGGTAACGTCCACGGTGTGGTGGTCCAGGCAAGAATATATGCCTCTTCCCCCTTCACCTTGAATCGTACAATCGCCGAACGCTCCTTAACATCCTTATACCCCTGTGCCACCTCATGCGATGATAGCGGTGTGCCACAACGCGGACAATAGGGAACGATCTTAAATCCCTTATAAAGTAGCTCCTTATCCCAGATCTGCTTTAACGCCCACCATTCCGATTCAATAAAATTGTCATCATAGGTAACATAAGGATCGTCCATATCGGCCCAAAAACCAACCGTTCCGGAAAAATCCTCCCACATTCCCTTATATTTCCAAACACTTTCTTTACACTTGCTGATGAAAGGATCAAGACCATACTCCTCGATCTGTGCCTTTCCATCCAAACCGAGCAGTTTTTCCACCTCCAGTTCCACTGGCAAACCGTGGGTGTCCCACCCCGCCTTGCGTGGCACCATATTCCCCTTCATCGTCCGGTAGCGCGGAATCATATCCTTAATAACGCGGGTCAAAACATGACCAATATGTGGCTTCCCATTAGCGGTGGGCGGGCCATCGTAAAAGGTGTAGGTCGGACCGTCCTCCCGTAATTTGAGACTCTTTTCAAAAATCTTCTGCTCATTCCAAAACTTTAAGGTTGCCTTCTCACGATCGACAAAGTTGACATTTGGAGATACCTTCTGATACATACTATTTCCTCCGCTTTCTATTCTTCTTTATTCTTGCAACTATCCTTTCCAAATAAACTGGATATTTTAAAAAATTTCTTACATTTCCCGTTAACCGTATAACCAATAACAATTGATTACAACAAGAACAAAAGTGCGCTTCGCGCACTCTCACGAGCAAATATTTTGGTAAGCGCACCTTTTGTTCCGCGCGCGTAGCTGCGCATCGGTTTTATATAATAGGAGCATTTTCCTATGATATAAAAAGCCCGCCCTGTAAAAGGACGGGACCATTACCCGATATACCACCTGTTACAACATACGCCCCGGCTATACCGGCTGATATGGTTTCCGATAACGGCGGAAAGCCGGCATCCCTTACTAACGCTCCAGCCAGATCAAAAGCGGGTTCGGTTCACAGCTCGGAAGTGATATTCAGTAATTGCTACTATTACCGGTCTTCCACCTCCACCGGCTCGCTTTAAATTTCCCAATTACCTACTGGCTTCGTCATTGCCTTTATAATTTACCTATTAAAAATCTATACTTATCCTTAAGTCTTATATAAAAACTACACAAATAAATTCCTTTTGTCAAGTTTAAATTGAAAATCACTGATCTGCTAATCTGCCGATCTGCTGATCTGCCAATCTGCTGATCTGCCAATCTGCTGATCTGCCGATCTGCCGACTGCGGCAGGGTGTTGAGGTCAATATGTACTAAGGGGTATCGACCGCCGATTCATGTGTCCGTAAGCTAAGTACCACTAAGTAGCCCTGGTAGGTTTGGATACCGGACGTAAGCGGTGTCAAGCGCCATCCGTGGCGCGTGACACCTTGTGCGGACATCCGTGTCCGCACATTACTAGTGCTTTAAAGGGCTACTAAGTGGTACTAAGCTTACTACCAAATTCGCTGGCGGTCGAACCCCTTTGCACATATTGACCAGTCTACATCATGATGGCAAGGTTTGATTGCTTAGAAAGCGTTTCAGTAAAATTTTTCATGATGAATGTACCAGATGAAAATAATTATAATGCCATCGAAAGATGATATAACCTTGACTGAACGCCATAAACAGGTAATAATTATATTTGACCGTGAGCAAAAACTAATATCCATCCCCTACTCAAACGGTCACCAAAAAATTATTCGATAGCTTGCGGAGGATCACTATGGACCGACAAAACCTGACCCTGCTCACCGACCTTTATGAACTGACCATGATGCAGGGATATTTCCAGCACAAGGACCGTAACGAAACGGTTATCTTTGATGCCTTTTACCGAACCAATCCCTGTAATGGCGGCTACGCTGTAATGGCTGGGTTGGAACAGCTAATACAATTCATTAAGGAACTACATTTCGCCCCGGAAGACATTGAGTATTTACGAAGCCTATCCATCTTTAAAGAGGATTTTCTTTCCTACCTGACCAACTTCCACTTTTCCGGTGATATTTATGCCATTCCTGAAGGCACGGTTATTTTCCCCCGTGAACCCCTGATCAAGGTGGTTGCACCCATTATGGAGGCGCAACTGATTGAAACGGCCATCCTAAATATCATCAATCACCAGAGTCTTATCGCCACCAAGGCTGCCCGGGTGTGCTATGCCGCTAAAGGAGATGGCATCTTAGAATTTGGGTTGCGCCGTGCGCAAGGACCCGACGCTGGGATTTACGGTGCCCGGGCAGCTATTATCGGCGGCTGTGTCGGCACCTC
>JAITWD010000002.1 GCA_031285465.1 Lachnospiraceae bacterium | reverse complement strand
TGAACCGCCGGTCCGACTGGCACCGTTATCGCTGCGCCGGTATCGACCGCCCGGGCACCTCTGACCAAACCCTCGGTCGCATCCATTGAAATACAACGAACGGTATTGTTCCCAAGATGTTGTATGACCTCGGTCGTAACCTCCCGGTCTTCGGCGGCGATCCGCACCGCATGGTTAATATCGGGCAAACAATTTTCGGCAAACTTGATATCAATGACCGGTCCGATAATCTGCACTACTTTACCAACATTCTCTGACATAACGTCTTCTCCTTGAATTTCTTTTTTACTCCACCTGAACTCCGCCCGCAATCTCATTTATTTCCTGGGTGATACGTGCCTGCCGCGCCCGATTATAGCGCTGGGACAACTGGGCGATCATATCATTGGCCGAGTTGGTTGCATTATCCATCGCAAACATCCGTGCATTCTGCTCACTGGTAAAGGCCTCGACTAAAGCACAGTAAATTACTCCTTTTAAATAATGCGGCACCAAAATATCAAAAACCTCTTCCGGTCCCGGTTCATAATCGACCGGATCATCGCCACCAACGACATCACCGGGCGGTAAAAAATCCTCCGGCTTAAGCGGTAACAATTGGACAAAGGTCGGCTCCAGCTTAAGTGCCGTAACCATTGAGGTGTATACCAGATAAACCTTGCGAAATTCGCCGCTTTTGTAACGCTCGATCACCAACTCTGCCATATCGCGTGCCCGGTAAAGATTAGGGTTCATTACCGGATATTTGAAATCGGCCTGGATCGGATAACCGTGACGGTTCATCTGCATCCGCCCCATCATACCGGCGACCCAGAACATATTTTTATGCCGGTCGGCCACCTGCGCTTTTAACAGATTTAACAGATTACTGTTATAGCCCCCCGCCATCCCTTTATCAGCCGCCAGCACAATATACAGATCCTCGTGCCCCTCGGTTCCTTCTTTAATATGAAAAAAGGGCGAATCGACCTGACCGGAGGCCGCCAGTATTTCGGTCATTACCTCGGCCGAATGACGAAAATAGGGCAACATCGCTTCCATCTGCTTTTTCGCCTTCTTGGACTTGGAGGCGGACATCAAATACATTGCCCTGGTGATCTTACGGGTACTTTCCACACTGGCTATTCGGTTGTTGATTTCATTCAATCCGGGCATTGATACTCCACTCCTTTACTCCCAATCTTAAAAGTTGGGGCTCTTCCCAATCTTTTTTAAGTTGGGGCTTCTCCCAATCTTTTTTAAGTTGGGGATCTTCCCAATCTTTTAAGTTGGGGCTACTCCCAATCTTTTTTAAATAATCCTACCGCCATAACGATAGTCTTTTCCGCTTCCGGCGAAAGATTACCGGTGCGACCGATTTCCTGAATGATGTGTGGATGTTGGTTCGCAAGATATTGGTAAAACTCCTTTTGAAAACGCTTGACCTTTTTCAGTTCAATATCCATCAGCGTACTGCCGGTGGCGATAAAAAGAATGACCACCTGCTCTTCCACCGTCATTGGTTCACCGTTTGGCTGTTTGAGGATCTCGACCAGACGCTCCCCCTGCAGTAGCTTATTACGGGTTGCCTTATCCAGATCGGAACCAAATTGGGCAAATACCTCCAAATCCCGGTACTGTGCCAGATTGATCCGAAGTGACCCCGCTACCCGCTTCATCGCCTTGATCTGCGCGGCACCGCCGACGCGGGAAACCGATATTCCGACGTTGACTGCCGGTTTAACCCCGGAGAAAAACAGATCGGCCTGGAGATAGATCTGTCCGTCGGTGATCGAAACGACGTTGGTGGGCACGTAGGCGGAAAAGTCGCCACTTTGGGTTTCAACGATCGGCAGCGCCGTGATCGATCCGCCCCCCAGCTTATCACTCAGCTTTGCCGCCCGCTCCAACAGACGGGAATGCAGGTAAAATACATCGCCCGGATAAGCTTCCCGGCCCGGTGGACGCCGGAGCAACAAACTCATGGCACGATAGGCCACTGCATGTTTGGAAAGATCGTCATAGACGATCAAAACGTCTTTTTTCTGTTCATACATAAATTCTTCCGCCATCGCACAGCCAGCATAGGGTGCGATATATTGCAAACTGGCGGCATCACTCGCCGAACTGGAAACGATAATAGTGTATTTCATCGCCCCGGCCGCTTCAAGCATTTGAACGATGGCACTCATCGACGAACTTTTCTGACCGATGCCGACGTAAATGCAGATCACCCCTTTATCCTTTTGGTTCAAAATGGCGTCAATGGCAATTGAGGTTTTGCCGGTTTGCCGGTCGCCGATGATCAGCTCCCGCTGTCCCTTACCGATCGGGATCATGGCATCAATGGCAATGATCCCAGTCTGAAGCGGTTGGGTCACGCTTTGCCGGTCATTGACACTCGGTGCCGGATATTCAATGCTCCGACGACCAGTGCTCTCAATTTTACCCTTCCCATCAAGCGGATTGCCCAGCGCATCAACCACCCTGCCGATCAGACCATTGCCCACCGGCACCGTTAAGGTGGTCCCGGTTCGTTCGACCAGACTACCCTCGCCGACGTTGTCGTCGTCGCCTAGCAGCACGCACCCGATATTTTCCTCTTCCAAATTGACCGCCAGACCGTATAGACCATTTTCAAAGCGAAGCATTTCACCGCTCAGACAGTTGGTCAAACCATAAATACGCACAATCCCGTCACCGGCGGAAACCACCGTCCCGGTTTCGGCCGCTTTAACATCCAGACCATATTCCTCGATCTGACTTTTAATTATTGAACTGATTTCTTCCGGTTTAATACCCATAGTTTTTTTCCCACTGTTTTTATTTGTTTTATTTTTGATTGTTCCATTGACTACTAGCTTTATTTAGTACTTTAGGATGATGCCAGCTTTTCCCGAATAGCTCTTTGCAGGGAACGCAGGCGTCCTTTTTGGGTATCATCAATCCGGATGTCGCCGATCTGGATCAGTACCCCACCTAGAAGAAGCGGGTCGATCAACGAGGTAACCGTTACCCCGGCCGCTCCATATTGCCGCTTATACCGGTCGGCGATAGCTTCTACCTGTTTTTTGGGTAGCGGCGCCGCCGAAGAAATCTTTATCTCTAAAACATTCTGCCGGGCGGCTTTCATAGAGTGATATTCCCGATAGATATCGGGCAGTAAACGTAAACGATTCTTATCAATTAGTAATGACAAAAAATTAATAAATAATTTTTGCACTTCACCGTCCAAATCACGATGGCCGCCATCTTTAGCGTTGTTTGGATAGTTGAAAATTTTACCCAATGTCTCTTTTTTAATCTCATTGGGAATGGTGGGTGCCGTCATAAAATGAAAGCAACGCGGCTCCTGTGAAAAGGCAGCACACAGATCGGCCAATCCTTCCTCAAAATATTGAGCCACCGACGGTTCACCGGCTGCGGCAAGCAACGCTTCCGCGTATCGACCTTCAATAACCGCCATTACTGCCTTGCCTCCTTATCCAAAAAATGCCTGACCAATTCCTCATTTTGCGGACTGTCCATATTCTGCTCGATGATCTTAGAGGCGGCCGAGATGGCAAGTGCCACGATCTGTTCCCGCGAATCCTGCTCGATTTTCTGACCGGCATGGACCGCTTCGGTTTTGGCATCCTGAATGATCTGCATCGATTCACGCTTAGCCTGCCGGACAATCTCACGGGCATCGGCTTCGGCTTCATTACGGGTTTGTTCCAACAATTCGCGCCGTTCCACCTCCGCATTCGCCATCATTTCCTCATGCTCTTTTAAATAGGTATCGCCCGCCGCGACCAGCGACTGACCCTTTTCGATCTCACGGGCAATATCTTCCGACCGCTTATCCATAAACCCGCCCAAACGATTAAATAAGAACTTCTTGACAAAATAGTACAGTATTCCAAGATTTACCAGGACAAATAAAAACGTAAAATCCAGATCCAGCATGGCGGCTCCTTCCATATCATTATAAAACGATTTAAATTCTCCAAACATGCCACGATAGTGGCACAAACAGTTTAATGAAACAACACCCTGAATAACAGGGCGAGAAGAATGGCTTTGCCATTCTTCCGTGCGAAGAAGCCTCGCTTGCGAGGCGTAGAAGTTCTTAGGCGAAGTACTTTTGAGCCTTAGAACTTCTCTTCACACTAGGCCCATTTTACGAATAAGATGATCAGCGCAACAACGAAACCATAAATAGCGGTTGCCTCCGCTAGTGCCGAGCCAATGATGGTGGTGGACATGATCTTACCCGATGCCTGTGGCTGACGCGCAATACCTTCGGCCGCCTTACCGGTGGCAATACCGATACCAATCCCGGCTCCAAATCCGGTAAGCACTGCAATTCCTGCACCAATCGCTAATAATTCCATTTTAATTTCCTCCTGTTTATCCTCTTTTTCTATATAATATAATTTTAAAAATTGTAACCTTTTAAGTGCAACCCGATCCTATCTGATCATTTTCTTTCTCTACAACCAATTAGGTTGAAATCCGACCTAAGCATTTTCTTCGAGTGGTTCTACCGCCTCCGATATATACAGCATGGTCAAAAAGATGAAAACATATGCCTGCAAACCACCATCAAATAGATCAAAATATACTCCGACAACCGCCGGCACTATCGCCGGAAAGGCTTGATAGATCAGGGTCATGACAATATAACCGCCCAAAATATTACCGAAAAGCCGTAAACACAGAGACATTGGCCGTACCACCAGATCCAGCACCTTGACAAAACCAAAGATGATCGAT
>JAITWD010000057.1 GCA_031285465.1 Lachnospiraceae bacterium | reverse complement strand
GCCGTAGAACCGGCCTCTTGCCCCAGTCTGACCCGCGGACAATATGTTTACGATTTCTGTGACACCGGTAAGATCTGCCCGTTGGCAAAAATGTATACATTAGGCAGCGGTTTTATGCCGGCTCCCAATCATGCCGGAGGACTGCGCTTTCATGGGATGAGTTCGGTTCTGTCCCAGCTTTATCATGATGGCTTGATGGAAGCCCGTTCGGTTAAGCAGACCGAGGTCTTTGAAGCTGCGGAGCGTTTTGCACGGGTGGAAGGGATACTGCCGGCACCGGAGAGCGCCCATGCGATCAAGGCGGCCATTGATGAAGCAATGAAATGCCGCGAGACCGGTGAGGAAAAAACCATCCTTTTTGGTCTGACCGGAACGGGGTATTTCGATATGGTGGCATACGGAAAGTTCCATGATGGGGCGATGGAGGACTATATCCCGACCGAAGCCGATCTGGTTAAAGGTTTGGCAGGAGTGCCGCGGTTTGCGGGTAACGAGGTTAAATAGCATTTACTAAAAAAGTCGATTTGATTAAAGTTAATCTAAAAAAGTAAAGCGTAAATAACGAGTAATTGATTTAATGATAAGGTGATAATGATTTGCTGAATAATGAGTAAGCGAAAGATACTGCCAAAAATAAAGGTTGGCAGTATTTTTTGTGCACTGAGAGTATAAAATGTAGCAGGACAAGACAACAATTTGTCTATAGTTGTCTTGTTGTGCATTTATTGTAAAATACATTGACTATGCACGAGAAAGATAATAATATATTTTATAAGTTTGCACACTTTTTGTGCTTATTGAAGGTACGGATGTATCGAAACTACTGACTTATCAAAACTATTAAATTAATGAATTATTGGAACTATTGGCTAAGTGATTTTACTTTGCATGGGTATTAGTTTGAAAAATCAAAGATTTTTCAAATTTTTATTCAGGCAGTTTCGCAAGTAAAACTTGCGAAATGCATGAGGATTAGTGGGAAAAGGTTATGCTGAAGATTGCGATATGTGAAGAAGAAAAATGTATTGGTAATAAGGTTAGGCCGGTTTTGCACAAATATTTAAGTTTACAGGGGATTGCCTCAGAAGTGAATAGTTTTCGATCGGGTAACGATTTTTTGGAACAGGGCACTAAACTGGCCAATTACAAAATGGTGTTTTTGGACATAAAAAAAGATGATCCCGACGGTATTGAAACGGCAAGGAAGATTCGGGAGATCGGTAAGGAACTATTCGTAGTCTTAACATCGGGATCAGAGTATCCTGGTTTTATGACCGAGGGCTATAAATTGGATGTTTTCCGCTATATTTTAAAGAACGGCGAAGACTTTATTGCGGATGTTTATGAATGTATGGATGCGATCATCGGAAAGTTAAATGGTCTAAGTCCCTGGCAGGGCTATTTTTTTAATGAAGGCTATCGGGCGGTTGCACTGGAACGCCTCCTGTATATTGAGAGCCATTTACACAAGCTGGAATTTCATGTGTTGGAAGATGGGTGGAAAATTTACTCTCTTTATGATACACTAAATAAGATTGAAGGTAGTTTGATAAATAATGGTTTTGTCCGTATCCATCAGAGCTTTTTGGTTAATATGCGGTATATGCAGGCGGTCAGCCGGTATAAGGTGCAGATGGATAATGGGATTCAGTTTACAATACCGCGGGCGCGCTATAATCGCGTAGAAGGGCAGTTTGTGGCATATAAGGGAGGCGTCAGGAGAATTGATGATATCAGGATGTGACTTTGTCTTGATTTTATCGTGTAGGTTGAATAAATAGGATAAATCTGTTAAAATAAAGGTTAAAGTTTTTTCTGGTACTTTTTTTGGTACCTGTCGGTATAATATTTCTTCCAGATTTAAATATATCTATATGATGAGGATTATCCGACCGCCATCAGCGGGCGGATGAAGACGGGAGTTTACAATGGGAATTGTACAGAAGGTATTTGGAACACATAGCGAACGGGAGCTTAAGCGGATCGAGGGAACGGTGAAGACCATCGAGGGATTGCGCCCGGCGATGATGGAGCTGTCGGACGAGCAGATGGCAGAGAAGACGAAGGAGTTTAAGAAGCGTCTGGGCGAGGGTGAGTCGCTTGATGATCTTTTGCCAGAAGCCTATGCGCTGGTGCGCGAAGCGGCCAGGCGGATCCTTAAGACCGAGCACTATCGGGTTCAGTTGATCGGTGGCATTATCCTGCATCAGGGGCGGATTGCCGAGATGAAGACCGGTGAGGGAAAGACTCAGACCTGTCTGTTGCCCGCCTATCTCAATGCGCTGGAAGGGCGCGGTGTTTATGTAGTTACCGTCAATGATTATCTGGCAAAGCGTGATGCCGAGTGGATGGGACAGGTTCATGAATTCCTGGGTCTTTCGGTCGGCGTGGTGCTTAATGATATGAAACCGGAGGAACGCAAGGTTGCCTATCGTTGTGACATTACCTATGTGACCAACAATGAGCTGGGTTTTGACTATCTGCGTGACAATATGGTTATATATAAAGAACAACTGGTGTTGCGTGATCTGCATTATGCCATCATTGATGAGGTGGACTCGGTGCTGGTGGATGAAGCCCGTACCCCGCTGATCATTTCCGGGCAGAGTGGTAAATCAACCAAGCTTTATGAAATATGTGATATCCTGGCGCGTCAGCTAAAACGGGGTAATGATGTCGAAGATCTTTCCAAGATGGATGTTTTGATGGGGGTCGAGCGGGAAGAGAGTGGCGACTTTGTGGTCAACGAAAAGGACAAGGTGGTCAACCTGACCGCCGAGGGTGTGAGCCATGTGGAACGGTTCTTCCAGATTGAGAATCTTGCCGATTCGGAGAACATTGAGATCCAGCATAATATCATCCTGGCACTGCGGGCGCATAATCTGATGTTCCGTGACCAGGACTATGTCGTGAAGGACGAGCAGGTAATGATCGTCGATCAGTTTACCGGCCGGATCATGCCGGGCCGGCGTTATTCCGACGGTCTGCATCAGGCGATCGAAGCCAAGGAACATGTCAAGGTGAAGCGGGAGAGTAAGACGCTGGCAACCATCACCTTCCAGAACTTTTTTAATAAATTTGAAAAAAAATCCGGTATGACCGGTACCGCTTTGACCGAAGAAAAGGAGTTCCGCGATATTTACAACATGGACGTGGTCGAGATACCGACCAATGTCCGGGTGGCGCGGATCGATCATCAGGATGCGGTCTATAAAACCAAAAAAGAAAAACTATGGGCGATCGTGCAGGCGGTTAAAGAGGCTCATGCCAAGGGACAACCGGTGCTGGTAGGTACTATTACCATTGAGGCCAGTGAGGAACTAAGTCTCTTACTTAATCGTAACGGTGTACCCCATAAGGTGCTCAATGCCAAGTTCCATGAAATGGAGGCGGAGATAGTGGCCGATGCCGGTGTTCACGGAGCCGTTACCATCGCCACCAATATGGCGGGGCGTGGTACCGATATCAAGCTGGACGATGAATCACGCGCTGCCGGCGGACTTAAAATAATCGGAACCGAGCGACACGAATCCCGCCGGATCGATAATCAGCTTCGTGGTCGAAGCGGTCGTCAGGGTGACCCTGGCGAATCAAAATTTTATATTGCGCTTGAGGATGATCTGCTCCGTTTGTTTGGTGCCGAACGTTTGATCCGGATGTTTACCACTTTGGGGATTCCGGAAAATCAGGAGATTGAGCACAAGATGCTGACCAATGCCATTGAGACCGCCCAGAAGAAGATTGAGAATAATAACTATGGTATTAGGAAGAACCTGCTGGAATATGATCAGGTCAACAATGAACAGCGGGAGATCATCTATGAGGAACGCCGCCACGTGCTCGACGGTGAAAGTATGCGTGATGCCATTTATAAGATGATTACCGATATTACCGAAAACAGTGTGGAGATTGCCATTGGTGATGACAGTGACATTGCCGATTGGGATTTTAATGAACTGAACACCCTGTTATTGCCAACCATTCCGTTACAGCCGCTCAATGCCGGTCGGGTGAAGACGCCGAAAAAGAAGGCGCTTATCCAGCAACTAAAGGAGGAAGCGGTCAAGCTTTATGAAGCCAAAGAAGCGGAATTTCCAGAAGCAGAAGCCATCAGGGAGTTGGAGCGGGTAATACTTCTGAAGGTCATCGACCGCAAATGGATGGATCACATCGATGATATGGATCAGCTTCGTCAGGGCGTGTCCCTGCAGGCTTATGGGCAAAAGGATCCGAAGATAGAGTATAAACAGAGCGGTTATGATATGTTTGGTGAAATGACCCAGAATATTAAAGAAGAGACGGTTCGTTTGCTTTTCCACATTCGCATTGAGCAGAAGGTGGAACGTGAGCAGGTAGCAAAGGTAACCGGAACCAATAAGGATGAATCGCTGGGGAAGGTGCCGGTTAAGCGGGATAATGTCAAGGTGTATCCCAATGATCCCTGTCCGTGTGGCAGCGGGAAAAAGTATAAACAATGCTGTGGACGGAAGGCGTGATCGGTTTGATCCGGCTGGAGCCGGAGTTTACGGTCGCTAAGGTTGCCGACCTATCGGGGGTGGATTTTAACAGAGAGTATGTCTTTCTTTCTAAAACCGATGATGAGTTATCACTAGTGTGTGAGTCGTCGCGGTTGCCGTCGCAGTGTGAAGCCGCCGAACGGGGGTGGCGGGGGTTAAAAATCGAAGGGATGCTGGATTTTGGTCTGGTGGGGATTATTGCCGGGATCAGTGGCTGTCTGGCAGCGGCCGGAATTGGTCTGTTTGTGGTTTCCACCTATAATACCGACTATATTTTTCTTAAGTCGGAGCACCTTGAGGAGGCCGTGAAGGTGCTAAAAGAAAAGGGATATTGTGTAGCGTAGATCGATCGCGACGCACAGAGGTGGAGAGGTGAAGCTTAATCGTCTTATTGAAATGATCGTGCTCCTGCTTAATTATAAGACCATTACCGCTCATGAGCTGGCGAAGCGGTTTGATGTACATGTGCGGACGATATATCGTGATATTGAGGATCTGTCAGTGGCTGGTATACCGGTCTATATGGTTAAGGGGCGGGGCGGAGGTATTTCACTTTTAGAAGAATATCGTATCAATAGTGTGATCCTGTCGGAGAGCGATCGGGTGCATCTGACGGCGGCACTTAAGGCAGTGCAGTCGATCAACAGTCCGGAAATAGAAACTGTGATTGAGAAGATCGGTGCGGTATTTCGAAATACCAGTAACGATAACTGGGTCAATATTGATTTTATGGGGTGGAGCAGTACACAAAAGGACCGGGATAAATTTACCGATATTAAAAATGCCATTATGCGTAATCAGGTGATCGGATTTGATTATATTAACGGGAATGGCGAAAAGAGCAGTCGTATGGTTGAACCGGAGCAGCTTTATTTCAATCGCTACACCTGGTATCTGCTCGCCTTTTGCCGTAACCGTAAGGAACACCGGATATTTCGGATATCACGGATTAAAAATGTGACAACTTCCCGGGAGCAATTTGAAAAACGTGTTATCGGTGATGAAGAATATAATGTGATCAGAGGCGATAGGCTGTCCTTTCTGGAACTGCATTTACGTTTTTCCGCGCGGATGCTCTATCGGATATATGATGAGTTTGATGAGGAATCGATAACTAAGAATGAGGATGGTACTATCGATGTTAGGATATCCATGCCGGAGGATGATTGGATGTACGGTTTTATTCTGTCCTTCGGGCCTTTCGTGGAGGTAGTATCGCCGGAGCGTATCCGCAGGGAGGTCGCGGATAGTATGAGAGCAGCGTTAGCGTTTTATTCGTAGCCAATGCTGCTTTTTGCTTTGGGCATTTATGTTTTAGTTCTATTTTTGGTGGTATTTTTGTCCTTATCAGTTCTATATTTGTCCACATTTTTAGTCATATATGACATACAGTTGTCGCAGTGATGCGCTATAATTAGTTTATCAAATATGAGAGGTGGCTAAGAATGAACGAGGCAAAAATTAATATCGAAGTGATCGACAAAGAGGCAGAAATGGCTATCGCGGTGAAGTATGATGGGATTGACTTCACTAATATGGGTGGCATTATGGGCGAAGGCTATCAGAAGCTGTGGTCCTATCTGGGACAGTGTGGCAAGGAAATAGCGGGGGCACCTTATTGCAAATATACAAACGGCAGTGCTGATTTTATGAAGTTTGATATTGAACTAGGGGTTCCAGTGAGTGAGGCGGTGCCGGAGGCCGACGGGATTTATATGAGTACGACCTGTGCGGGGAAGGCGATTGCAGCGATGCATAAGGGGGCATATAAGGATATCGAAGTGACCTATGGGCCGATGATGCAGTATTTGGCGGAGAATGGGCTTCAATCAACGGGGGTTTATTATGATTATTATCTTAATGATCCGGCGGGTACGGCAGAGGAGGATCTGCTGACGAGGGTAGTTTTTCCGCTTAAGTGAAGGTAGCTTATTGGAGGCAGTAATTTTAAGTTAGGGACTTATTTGGATTAAGTTTTAGCATGCAGATGTCCGGCAAGGGTGTGAACAGCCCTGTCGGACTTTTTTTGCCTTGTTTTTCGGACAATCATGCCGATCGGTTGGTGCTGGCGGCCGTTTGATAAAACCAGTCTATATACAAGACAAATACAACAAATAGGCACATGGGTAACCAGTGGGCCATCGAAAGGAGTAAGATTATTTTATAACGTACGTACGGTAAATAAACCAATAAAAAAGAAAGCGAGGATTAAAAAATGTCAAATGCATATCATGAAGTTAAACTTTACGATTGTAAAGGTATGGTTCCGATTCCCGAGATAGGGGAAAATGGTAATTGGGTCGTGGACGGACAGGACACCGGAGTATATGCTACCGGCCCGCAGGGTGAGCAGGGATTAACAGGTGCGCAGGGTATACCGGGCAGCAAAGGCGAAACCGGGGCGGTTGGCCCACAGGGTCCAGCCGGCGATAAAGGGGCAACAGGTGCGCAGGGTCCCAAGGGGGATATGGGGCTCACCGGTGCACAAGGCGCGAAGGGAGATACCGGCGCAACCGGTGCACAAGGCGCAAAGGGAGATACCGGTGCAACCGGTCCACAAGGCGTGAAGGGGGATGCCGGCGCAACCGGTCCACAAGGTACAAAGGGAGATACCGGCGCAACCGGTGCACAAGGCGCGAAGGGTGATACCGGCGCAACCGGTGCACAAGG
>JAITWD010000055.1 GCA_031285465.1 Lachnospiraceae bacterium | reverse complement strand
TGAGAGCTGCCGACGATAGCGGTTGGGAGGTGGCACCGACCGATCTGCTTGAAGGCACCGATGATGCCTTTGCCTATAATGCCTGTCGGACACCCTGGCGTCTTGGCACCGATTATTTATTGTACGGCGATACCGAGGTTGAGGGCTTCTCCCTTTATCATGATATATTGGTACCGTTAAATGATCTGGTTAAGGAAAAAGGGGTGGAAAATCTGGGGCCGGTGGAACTGGATGGCTTCGGTGGTGAGTCGGGTCGATTTAACTGGACCGAACCGGATCTTTTTGCCGCCCCTTTATTGGTAGCCTCGGCAGCCGCCGCCGATCAGGAAGCGGTTGACAGCTTTTATGCCGGCTGGACCACCTGGAAGGATATGGGAAATGATGACTGGCAGCCCTTTGAAGTGGGGCTTAGCAGTTATGATGACGATACCTATGGCGACTACATCCAGATGCTGGTGATGCTGACCGCCGGAGGTAACTGGTGGACACCGACCGACATTGAGTAGGTGAAATAAATAGGTAACCGCACGCACCTCCCCAATGCTATGATAGCCATAAGACATGCGCATAGTCAAAAAGGAGGATTTTATGAAAAATAATTGTTATGAAGAAACACCGTGCACGATTATCAAGCATTATTGCGGTTGCTCCCGAAATGTTGATAACACCGATGAAACCCCTTCCATCGGAGAGAATGGAAATTGGTTTGTCGGTGATATTGATACCGGCGTAAGTGCCCAGGGTACACCCGGCGAGCGCGGTGAGACCGGAGCCACCGGACCAATTGGCCCGCAAGGGCCACAAGGGACGAAGGGTGATCCCGGTGAACCCGGACCGGCCGGTCTGTCGGTTGATATGACCTTTTTCCGCCCTGACAAATGGGTCGTTAACCACAAGTATGATTTTGGCGACGGCTTATACGGACAGCGATTTACCGGTGTGATCAGCCAAGCCATAAATTATCCCGGCGCCATTGCGATTGGAAAACTCACCAACACTGCAAAAATAATTGACGTTGGCGGATGGTGGCAGTCAGGGGGGGATAATCGCATTGCCATAGGTAATTCATTTACCAATTCAGATATTGGTTCCGCTGTATATTTAACCGGAACTAACCCCAATTTTGATGATGATCAATTGCTTTTATGGACATTGAGTAATGCTACCAGAACAAATGCCCCTTATGATGTCTGGATTAAGTACACCGAATAAAGCCCGGTTGATCATGCTTATATCAAAGAGACAAATAATCTTTTCATCGAAATAAACGATGAGTATTATTTTACAACACCCCATACCTACAGGAGGCTGCCGCATTAAGCCCGAATATGTTGTGCGGCAGTCTCTTTTCTATGCTTCCTTCACCTATTATCGATAATGCTTCTTCAAGACGAAATATAGTTTTCCTTAAATATAAAAAATATAAATATTTCAAAAAATTGTCACCGATCGACCGGTCAATTCGTGTTACTATTAAAGGGTGCGCACCTGACATAAAGAGGAGGACAACATGACGGTTGAAGAAGTAGTAGAGAAATACAGTAATATCCTTTTCCGGATTTGCATGGTGATCTTGTGTAATCATCACGATGCCCAGGATGCTTTGCAGGATACCTTTTGCCGCTACATGGAAAAGCAACCGGTTTTCAGTGAAGCGGAACATGAAAAGGCCTGGCTGATCAAGGTCGCCACTAATATCTGCAGGGATATGCGACGTTTTCAGCTACGCCATCCCAAGGTAGACCTTGAAGAACTGACCGATTATTGCGCGGCTCCGGCGCAAAGAGAAATCCTGGCGGAGGTAATGGCACTGCCGGTCGGATTAAAGACGGTGATCATACTCTACTATGTTGAAGGTTATGGAACGGTCGAAATAGCCGATACTCTCAACCTATCGGTTAGTGCGGTTAAAAAGCGCTTGCAGCGCGGTCGGGAGCTACTGAAAAAATATATCGGGGAAGAGGAGGTAATATCCATATGAATAAAAGAGACTCAGTAAAAAGAGACGCGTTAAAAAGAGACACGCTTGATCCTTCGGCGGAATTAATGCGATCGGTAACCGGAGCGATCGATCAACTACAGATCACGCCACAAATGCAACAGAATATCATCCGGCAGGTTAGAGGGAAGGAACGGCGGTCCTCCTACAAGGTGCGGCGTTTGGTCACCGTGGCAGCGGTGTCGATACTTACGCTGGGGATCGTGGGTATCCCGGTCGGTGCGTACGTGCTGTCGCTGGTAAATGAGCGGATGGAGCAGGTGCCGGAGGAAGAACTGGACGCGATTGTTCAGGCGATAGATGATCAGGAGGCCGAAGCCGATGCTTTTTCGCGGGAGTACTCAGAAACGGAGCGCGATCGGATGATTGAATTACAAGAATCATACTTGGCGGGAACCTTCCCGGAAGGAGTGTTGCTACAGGTGGCAGATGAGAGTGAGGCGGTCAGCAGTGATTTTTATTTCGTGCAGTCATCGGCGGACTTTCATCTGCCCGATAGAGAACTGACCGATGAGGAATTGCTACAGATAATTGATTTCGATGCCAAGCGGACGTTTGCATTAAAGGAGCGTTATGAGACCGAATTTGCAGACGAAGTGCTGGCGCAGGAAGAGATGGAGGAGGCCGATGAGGCGACCATTATTTCGGCGGAAGGGATTGGCGAAGCCGAAGCGATCGAGCTAGCCAAAGCGTGGCTTGCCAGTATCTTAAGCATCGATGCTACCGGCCTGGAAATAACCTCCTTCCCGATTGTTTATGACGATATGTCGAAATCATTCTATTCGATCAGTTTTATAACGGAGGGATCGAGAAACTATCAGAGCCTCTTTATCGATGCGATGACCGGTGATCTGGAATATATCCAGGACCGTCAGGATGCACTTTATGACGATCCGCAGATGCCGATCGCCGATCTGGCAGATAATGTGCAGACGGCATATGAGGCGGCTGAACTATTTCTTAAAGAGCGAATGGGCCTGGATCAGGAATATGAAGCGGTCTATTACAATTATCGCGATGATGAAGGCACCGTACTGTTTAATTATTTGTGGGTTATCTTCGTGGAGGCGGATGGAAGTGCCCACATGGTGGCGTGTAGCTTGATCGACGGACAGTTTGCAGAATATACGGCAATTGAAAATTATGATGAATATCTGGAGACCCTCGACGATAATGTGCGACCGGATATTCTTGAGAATATCGCCGAAAATATTACTAAAATAAAGTAAAGAAAAATCGGTTTGGTCACAAAAGGTCTTCCCTGGTAATAAAGGGAAGACCTTTTGTGGCTTATCATATTTAGGGAAAGGGTGATGTAGTCAGTATTGCTTTAAAGATCATCGGCATCCTGGGTCGGAGGACCACCGCCCTCAGCAACACCGGTATAACTGCCTAAGACATCAGAAAAGACATTGCTGGCATTAAGGGGATTGATATTTTTGGGCTCGGCAGTTTGACCGGCTTTTTCTGTACCGTTTTCTTTATGATGGTTTTCATGATAATTATTTTTATGATCATTCGTATATTTATTCTCTTGATAATTCATAATAATAGTTTCCTTTCAGGTTGTTTTTGAAAATTTTGGAAATTATGAATAGTCGGTTGCATGAGTTATTATCATATGCATTATGAGTTATATTATTCAGTGGCAACACTTATATAAGTAAAAATAATTGTCCAATTAATTGCATAATATTGGATAGACTTTCCTGTCAAAGCATTATATAATAGCAGTATAATGCTTTTTGATTTAAATAAAAATAGTGACAAATGTGATGTAAAGAGAAAATATTGATTTGGTGGAGGGTGAGATGGCAGTATATAGCAATATTTCAAAGGAATTTTTACAAATTGTGCAAATAGTAACCGATTTGACGGCAGGAGTACCGGAGCGGTTGTCAGAGAATGCGATAGGCTTTTTGATGTGTGATTCACAGGTGGATTATCAAGGGGTGGTCGGTTTGTTAAATGGGCGGTTAGCCATCCCGATCGTGGGCGG
Organism: Lachnospiraceae bacterium; assembly: GCA_031285465.1. Taxonomy (GTDB): domain Bacteria; phylum Bacillota; class Clostridia; order Lachnospirales; family Lachnospiraceae; genus UBA935. The sequence goes on along the minus strand of JAITWD010000055.1, from coordinate 200 downwards.
GACGACCTTTACCGATCCGCTGGGGTCGGAGGACGAAGAGCGGAGTGCTTCGCTGACGATATTGGAGCTGGAGGAGGGCGCTTGTTCGGTTAAGATATCGGAGCCACTTAGCGCGGCAAATATCCAGCAGATGGATCAGCTTTATCAGGAGTGCGTGGGGGGGCTTCGGGAGACACCAAAGCTACTGATGATGTTTGTAC
>JAITWD010000185.1 GCA_031285465.1 Lachnospiraceae bacterium | reverse complement strand
GCGGCTATTCGGTCGTTATTTTTCCGATAGGAGGCTGAATTGGGTTGATTATTCCGGCATCCGTTTAGGAGCGCAACCGTAGCAAGCAGAATCATGGTCGGTAATACTTTACTTTTCATATAAAAATCTCCTTTGCCTTATTTACCATCTGCGGATCAAGGTGTCCGCTTCCGGCCATTTCATCTATAATACTCCACACCTTGGCGGCGGGAAGTGGTTCACGATAGGGACGTTCTTCGGTTAATGCCTGGTAGACATCACAGATCGCCATGATCCGTTCCGGCTCGCTTAGACAATGACCCGGTGTCCGGTTAGGATAACCGGTGCCGTCCATCTTCTCGTGATGGTTGGCGGCAATATCGATCAGCGGCTCGAAACCGGCGATCTGCTCGAGGATCTTGCGGGTATAGTAGGTGTGTTTATTGATCTCGAAGCGCTCTTCGGGGGTCAGCCGGCCATTTTTATGGAGAATCTCGGTGGAAACATGCAGCTTTCCGATGTCGTGCAATAATCCCGCCAGATACATGTTGTTCTGCTGGTATTCATCATAGCCCAGATAAATAGCGGCCCGACGGGCGAGATCGGCTATCCCGCGGGAATGGGTGTAGGTGAAGGGGCTGCGACGATCAATAATGTCGGCGAAGCAGAGAGCATATTTTTGCACCTCTTCGTATTGATAGGTGACCGTATCAGCGATCGCCACTTTATCGGCGAGCAGGTATTTGGTTTCATGATTGAAGTAATCAAGCAGGAAGGATTCACGCTTTACCAGTTGTTTAAAGCGCTCGATCAGCCGCGGGGAATAGCGGGCATGATTACCGTCCAGCCATGCGGAAATATCCGTAAAGCGGGCAAAATCAAAGGTGGCCACCCTGCCATACCGGTCGTCAAAGGCACTGGACAGGGCGATGATCTGCGCACCCAGCGGGATATCCTCACCGGCAAGGTGATGCGGACCGGAACCGTCATATAGTTCGTGGTGATAGAGGACCATGAGCGGCAGGTCGGCCGGCAGGGGAAGTTTTTCCAACATTTCTTTACCGATAAGGCAATGTTCGTAGAGCACGTATTCATTGCTGATACCGATGTCATGGAGCAGGGCGGCGTAATAGATTGCCAGTGCGGTATTTTCCTCCAGCTCGAGCTCACGGGCAAGTGAAACGGCAAGATAGGCGGTGCTTTTGGAGTGGGACAGGTTGTTCTTGCCGGCAATGTCCAGGGCGTAGGATAGGCCGAAGATCAGGGCGGGGCGGGATATGTTCATAGGGGCACCTCATTTTGGGTTAGTTTATTGGATGGGGCTGTGTCATTGGACTGATTCTATTGGTAAAACACTCATTTAACAATACTTTAAAATCAGGGGTTTTTCAATACCTTTGATGCAATTCTTTTCGCAGTTCTTCACATCCACGGTCAGGACCATCCAACAAAACATCCTTAATGTACAAACCATAAAACCAATTGTATACCACTGTAAAATTTTGGTTAAAATACTAATGTAAAATGGCTGGGACATCCCAAAAGGTAGGACAAAGAATGAACAATAAAACCACTAAAACCCCTTCGATAACACTAAAATTATTAATAACCATCGTGATGGCCGTATTCATCGCCAGCATAATATTACCGACGATCATTGGGCAAATCACCTCTTCAAAGCTTTCCGCCGACCGGCAGGTCGCAGAACACATCCGCGCCGCCTTTCAGCTTTCCTTAGTGGACTCAATCGGCGATCCCTCTTCCGCTCTCTCGGCGGCTTCACTATCCCTGCCCCTTTCTTTTTCCCTTAACGAGACGGTACCTGCCGGACTGTTCAGTGAAATGACAGGTGAGCTACTGGGCTTTGATGATGTGAGCGGACTGACCGCCGAAGACGGTTTGATCGCGCGTCTAAATACCGACGCCGATATTCGGATATTTATCAACGAACAGGGACTGGTCGGTATCATGATCACGCCGGTGCCCGAAGCGCCGGGCGGAGCGATCATCCTGCCGGAGCATTATCGCACATGGTGATCCTGATCAAAAATACTCATCTGATTTATATTGCCTGAAGATGTTTTCATTTTATTTGAAGTTGTTTTTATTTCCTTTAATACATCCCCCGCTTCCATCGTGCCACATAATAATGGCGATCGGGGATCATGGTTACTGATATTGATCCCGACCATTTGCTGGCGGTGATTGGCATAACAATATCTACATCCGTTTGCACAACTATCATACATACCAATATCGCGACTGGCCACACAGCCGCATTCCAAACGCTGCGATTTATCCTTGGCGATCTTTAATCCATAGCCGGCGATAGCTTCGAACAGCTGCTCATCAATACACTTAGCATGAACAATGCCGTATTTATGGAGATCAATACCCTCGGCACAGGTTTCCATCACGATACCATACTCATGGGCAATGCGCGAAAGCCCCTGCGCCAACCGGTCTTTATCCTGATCGGTGAGCATCTTAATGCCAAGCTTCTGCATAGCCCTGGCCGTACTGCGATAAAGATCAATAAAGCTGATCGTGCATTTTTTTGTATAATCCTTCAGCCTATAAGCCATTTCACCAAAAGACGTAAAATGATAGTCCAATGTATATTTTTCATTCAAAAAAATGGGATCATAACGCCAAATAACCCGTTCTAAGCCAATCTGATCGGACAATGCCTGAAAAACCGGAATGATCACCGCTTCTTTAGATGGCAGATTAGTTTCGACATCGGTCTGATAGGGTGTCAGGGTAAATTGAAAATAATAACTATAGTCGGCCAGCCCATTTAACCTTCCCAACATCGGTGCCGGGTTTTTCGTCCACAAAACCAGCCCATCAACCACCGCTGGATCTAACGATAGTTTACTGACCTGATGGATGTTCATGGGATTGCGAACATAAACGAAGCCTTCTTTTATCCGGTTAAACAACCACTCGGAATAATAGGAAGGGATGTCGGTCCGCCGGCTTGCACTGATAATCATTTTGTTATTTTACCTCCGATGTTATTCTTGATTTATATAATGAAGTGCCCCCATCCCGGCCAACACCCCCATTACATACATATCAACTATCTACTGATATTACCAAAATGAATACAAATCCTATTAATGAACAGACCTTTCTCAACAAGTTTTGACACATTCTCCTATCATTTTAATAAGATATAGTATACAAAATATATCTTATTAGTAAAGGAGTCGAAAATAATGGCTACAGTATCCGGTTCTCTGCGCTTTGACAGAGATAGAACCAGCTTATCTTCCAATACTTTTCCGGGAATTGCCAATATCCCGATCGTCTTACAGAATACCGCAACCAATGTATTGCTTGCGGTTTATACCGATGCCAATGGTAATTACGAGTTTACTAATGTCCCAGA